>CAZODS010000007.1:6004-15685 GCA_964578705.1 uncultured Candidatus Saccharibacteria bacterium | reverse complement strand
CGGAGCATTTTATAAAAGTATCGGGCGACCTAAAGAGGCGGGGTGTTGGGGCGGCCTGATTGACTAATCAGGGTTGATTTGCGTTTTTCCTAGTTGCATAATGAATAATTTATCAGAAGTTAAATGTTTATTTTTGACCTCAATTATATGATTGTAATTTATAGTTTTTATAATAGCTTCGACATCGTTAAGCGTTAGTACATCGCCATAAAGAAACCAATTTTGAGCTAAAAATTTAATTTCCGCCATCGGGTTGCTTAATTTACGGATCAAAATATTTATGTATTGATCCCGATATTCTTCTAAAACGCTCTCCGGGAAGTAATTTTCCAAACGTAAAATTTTCTCCGTAACTATCGGAATTATTTTATCCGGGAAACTGCTTGAAGTTGCTATCTGAAATAAACTCGCGTCTTGATAGCAGACGCTATACGAATTTACATTATAAACTAAGCCTTGCCTTTGTCTTAATTCTTGATACAGGACAGATGTCCTTAAGGATCCTAAAAAATTAGCAATCAATTGAAGCGTTAGAAAATCTTTAAAATTCATCTTAGGTCCGACAAAATTAAAATTTAAATAAGACTGGTTGCTTTTGAAGTTTTCAAACCCGATGCCATGCTTTATTTTAGGATTAGAATAGTTTTCGGAAAGCGATGTATCTTTTCCCCCGACAAAACCGGCGAATTGTTCTTTTGTTAATTTAATTAATTCGTCACTATTGATTGCTCCATTAGCGATTAAAACTATGCTTTTAGGGTGGAAAAATCTATCGCGGTACGCTACTAGATCCTCGACGGATGCGTTTGTTATGATTTCTTCGTCACCAAGAACATCGTGGGAGAGCGGATGGTTTTCGAAAATATTTTTTATTGTCTTAATCCATAAGTAAGCGGCTGGATTATCGTAGGTTCTTTTAATTTCTTGAAGCACAACTTTCTTTTCGTTATCAAAAACTTCTTTTGGAAAGATAGGATTTAAAATTATATCGCATAGCAATTTAAACATTTCTTTCCATTTATGTTTCGCTACCTCAATATGAATATTTATCAATTCTGGGCCAGTTTGGGCGTTTAAAGAAGCGCCCGCCCTGTCGGCCGCATATCCTATTTTGAACGGAGACGAAAAATTCTTCGCGCCTTTTAAGATTAAATGCTCCAAAAGATGCGCGTAGCCCAGCTCGTTTTCCAATTCGTATCTTGAGCCTGCCTTTATCCAAAAAGATAAGGTTACTATATCCGAACAATCATCCTAGTTGGTGATGATATTCAATCCATTTTCTAACGCAACTAATTGGGGTTGTTTTTTAAAGCTCATATATTTTATGTTGAATAATTATAAAAACAAATGAACAGGGGTATAAAATGAATTATACCCCTGATAAAACCTGGACTAGCCATTAATCTCCCGGGAACGGAAAATTCCCGTCATCGTCCATGGTTGTTACCTCAGGCGGCTCATCATCTTCGGGGCCGCGGCATGCGATTAACAACATAGACAACTCCTATTTATTTCAATCAAACGCCATACGTTTAATTGCTAAAAAAAGCATAGTAGATAGAAATGATTTGTCAATGCGCTCGTTATGGTTCAATAAATCGAAAACCATTCTTCCTTTACTCCGCGAAGGATATCCGTCTTAACTTCGTTAGGAACACGATAATATTTTTTATTCATAGCGCAAAGATATTATCGTGTCTGCGGCCGCGAAAAATAATTAGTTCTCGCTCTATCGCTATTTAGCCGCCGTTGTGGTACGATACGGTCATATGAGTTCAGTAAAAAAAACTCTCTCCGGTCTTGATGAAAAATTCCAAAAAGTTTTACAAACGCCGGCAAGTTTCGACTTCTTCGTGGCAATCCATAATTTTATCGAATATATCGAACTCAACCGGTCTTTGTCCGTCGGACTCTCTCCCCGGCTGAAAGCCAACCGGAAACTGGATATCCTGAATGAATATAGCTACCTGAAGCAAATTTATCAGGGAGTGGAAGATATCAACACAAAATCCAATTCCGACCTTGGGCACGCGCGATACTCGGCTATCCGGGATCTTAATAAAATCCGGATTAATGACGTTTCGGAAAGCAATTATTTTTGGAAAAAACGCGAGCTATCCAGAAAATCTACCGGAAAAATTTATCAAAGACTGGCCGAGCGCCTTTTGGGATCGGCCAAATCCAAATAAAATGGCTTATGATTCAGGATTTCATAACTTTGGCATAGCTCCGAAAATATTAGAGGCGCTCGGCAAACTTCATTTTACGGTCCCGACTCCTATTCAGGAAAAATGCATCCCCGCAGCCATTGAAGGGAAAGACCTTATCGGCATAGCGCAAACCGGAACGGGAAAAACGCTCGCTTTCGGCGTGCCCATGATACAAGCGGCGCTCGGCGGCAAACAAGGACTAATCGTTGTTCCTACCAGAGAACTCGCCCTCCAGGTTAACGACGCGCTAAGCGATGTCTGCTATCATCTCGGTGTCCGGACGGCAGTTTTGATAGGCGGCGAATCAATAGGCAAACAACTACAGGCTCTCCGCCGAAACCCACAGATAGTAATTAGCACTCCGGGAAGACTTATTGACCACCTGGGGCAAAAAACAATTTCGTTAAAAAACATCCGCATTCTCGTTCTTGACGAAGCAGACCGGATGCTCGATATGGGTTTCGCTCCACAACTGAAGCGAATTATTTCCGTTATCCCCCGCGAGCGACAGACAATGCTTTTCTCCGCCACAATGCCGCCCAACATAGTTAAGGTAGCGCAGGAATATCTCAAGCTTCCGACACGGATAGAAATCGCGCCGTCGGGCACCACGGCGGATAAAATCACTCAGGAACTTTTCTTTGTTGATAAGAATAACAAGCCGCGGCTTTTGGAAAAAATATTAGGAGAATACCGCGGTTCAGTTTTGGTATTTTCCAGAACCAAATACGGCGCGAAAAGAATCGCGGCGGCAATCCGCGGCTTGGGCTACACGTCCGCCGAATTGCATTCTAACCGATCGCTTAATCAGCGCAGGGACGCCCTGGAAGGATTCCGAAACGGAAAATACCGCGTGCTTGTCGCGACCGACATCGCCGCCCGCGGAATTGACGTGCAAGAAATAGAGCTTGTTTTAAATTACGATCTACCGCAAAGTTCGGAAGATTACGTTCACCGTATAGGCCGGACGGCGCGAGCAGGGGGCGCGGGACACGCGATTTCTTTCGCCACTCCCGACCAAAGAAGCGATGTTAGAGATATCGAACGACTCATCCGCTCCGCCCTACCCCTCTCCAAGCTTCCCGACCTTCCTCCTGCCCGAGGCGTCATGCTTCCGGACCGCCGGAATCTTCCTCCCCGTTTCCGCGGCAGGCATCCGGCCCGGCGCTCTAATTATCCGCGCCAATCTTTCGGTTCGCGCCACAGCGCCTAACTGGCGGAGCGAGGTTAAACGATGCCGGCGTAAACTTTTTAATGTATAATTTAGTAAAGGTCGATAAAATAAAAAATACAATAATGACAAAGAAAATTTTAACCATCCTCGGAGTTGCCGCCGGTATCGCTGTTTTAGCGGGCGCGTTTATCGCGGGAGCTCAAACTACCGCAACGGCTCAGCCCGCCGTTTCTCAACCAATGATTTTGCAAGTCAATTCGGCCGGCAAAATCCTAATGCGAGGAACAATCGCCTCCGTTGCGAGCGGCGTTCTTACGGTAAATAGCTGGGGCGGCGTCTGGACGGTAAATATCGGTTCTGGAGCAGAAGTGCTTCCCGTGGCGGCTGGCAATGATTTAAATCAGTTTAAGGTGGGAGATTTTATCGGCGTCCAAGGGACGGTTTCCGCAAGCGCCAACTGGACAATCGACGCCACATTGGCGCGCGACTGGACTTACCGGCAAGTCGTTAATCAGGAACGCCGGCAAAATACCCAATCGGCAAACGCTATCCGGAAAAACAGCACCCCAAGGAACTACGTCGGTACCGCCGGCAATATCAGCGAAAACTCATTCACTCTTACAGCCGATGGAGTGGCCGACACCGTTAATGTCGCTTCGGGAGCGGAAGTCGTTAACCGGAATTGGCTGACAATTCCAATCATAAACATCCAAAGCGGAGACAATGTCCGTGTTTGGGGCGTGAACGCGAGCGGAACCATAACCGCATCAATTGTGCGCGACGTTTCTATTCCGGCAACTTCCAGCGCGCGGTAAATCTTAAACTCTCAAAGACAAACAAAATCCCGTATTTCTGCGGGATTTTGTTTGTCTAAAAATTTCACGAATTAAACTCGGCCCGCTATAATAAACGTATGAGAATATTAGTTACCGGAGGCGCCGGTTTTATAGGATTACAAGTTTTTCGCGATTTCGCGAAAATAATCCGCAAAGCGTCTGCCCGGCGAAACTTTAAGCGAAAAACGTCGGGGTAAATCCCGAGATATTATTCAATTGGAAAAGATTGTTGGAAATTTGGTATGATTAATTTATAAGTTTAATTTAGGCCGTTAAAATAAAATACTTTACTTATTTGAATAATTTTATCAAAAAAATTAAATCTGCGGCCAAATTTAGGCTTGGTTCAACCGGATTTACTCTTGTCGAGTTATTGGTGGTTGTGGCTATTTTGGTAATCCTGGCATCTATAGCCATTTTAAGCATCAATCCTTCCGAGGCGTTCGCCCAAAGAAGAGATCTCCAAAGAATATCCGATATGGCTAATCTGGAATTAAATCTGACATTTTACGAATCCCAGAACGGTTCCGTTGACGTCGGCGCGCCTAATATTATGTATATTTCCCTTCCCGACTCTTCGTCGACTTGCGGAGACCTTATCTTGCCAACCCTGCCGGCCGGCTGGTCTTACCATTGCGTCCCGACTTCGACTCTGCGAAACATTAACGGCACCGGCTGGGTGCCCGTTCCCTTTTCTTCTATTCCCGGAAATCCTCTTTCCCCCTTGCCCGTCGATCCCGTTAATTCCGATTCGTCCGGCCTTTTTTATTCTTACGTTACAAACGGCAACCGATACGAAATCGCCTCGCCAATGGAATCGCAAAAATATTCCCTCGGCGGCCCGAACGATGCGGTCTCAACCGACGGCGGAAGCAACATCTCCCTTTACGAGGACGGTTCAAATCTAAGTTTAATCCCCGTTAATTACGGAAATCAATCGCTTATAAGCTCGTGGAAATTAAACGACGGCGGAGGCAGCACGGCTTACGACAGTTCGGGCAACGGCAATAGCGCGAGTGTTGCCACCGACACCGCTCCGCAATGGCAATCTTCCGGATGCGTAGAAAGCAGCTGTCTTTCGTTCAATGGTGAAAATGATTACGTGATCGCCCAACCCACGAAAGGAAAAAGTTATCATGACGGCATCGCCTGGACCGCCTGGATAAAAACTACATCCGCCGATTCGCCGACAGTAATATCTAATGGCGCGGGTTCCGCGATGGAAATCGAGCGCCACTCAAGCTACTCGGATTTCGGCAGCCAGCTGATGTATCATGCCTGCGATTCCGGAGACACCAGCCTCGATGTGGATAAAAATATAAATTTATCCGACGGCAACTGGCACTTTATCGCTTTGAGCGTTTCGCCCGACGGCCAAGTTACCGGTTCGGTTGACGGCGAAGTTAAAACCGTAAAAAGCAATTATATAAGCAAAATAGATGCCGGCCCGGCGGAAGAAATCGCGCGCGACCAATGCGACTCGAACCGGTTTTATCCGGGCGTCCTTGACGACGTCAGCGTTTACAACCGCGTCCTTTCGGCTTCGGAAATTCAGGCGATCTATAGCGCGCAAAGACTTAAAAAAGACAGCCATTGAAATCACCGGCCGGAGAATAGCCGGACCGCTCTTAACCGCCCCTAATAATCTAGCGCGCAAGAAATTGACCCATTTATATTATCGGTTATCATTAACTTGAAAGGTCGGAACATCACTAAAGAAGGTCTTAAACGAATAATTAAAAAATATGGCTAATTCCGCGTTTATGAAGCCGATGAATGTCAGCCCCGAACTGGCGGCCGTAGTCGGCAAGGGACCGATGCCGCGGTCGGAAGTCGTTAAGGCGCTCTGGGTATATATTAAGAAAAACAATCTTCAGGATCCCAATAACAAGCGCAATATCAACGCCGACGAGAACCTCAAGAAAGTGTTTGGCGGCAAAGGGACTGTTAATATGTTTGAGATGACAAAGCTCGTCTCGAAGCACCTTTCCTAAGAAAATTTCCTAATTTAGAGCATTACGAAAACAGGATGGTATTACCGTCCTGTTTTTAGTTAAGCGGCAAGCCGAGCTGAATAAAAAAGCTGTTTCCTCGCGATATTAGCCGGTTGCCGCGCATCTTAGCCCGGCAACTTATTGACGCCAGACTTAATCTCTGCTATAAAACAATTAGCATTTGATAAAAATAAAAAAGGAGGGAATATGCTTGAAACAGCATTGGCGGGAATATTTATGCTGATTTTCGTCGTGGTTATTCACGAAGCCGGCCACGCCACAGTGGCGCGCCTGTTTAATATCGGAGTCGCGGAATTTGGCATAGGATTCGGAAAACCCAGAATAAAATTATGCCAGATAAAAAATATCCCCATATATTTTTGCCTTTGGCTGATGGGGGGATACGTCAGAATCAAACAAAGGGGAGATATAAAATCTTTAAAAGCGGATGGTGAATTTTTGGAGGATGTTTCGCTTTTAAAAAAAATCCTGGTGCTTATTGCCGGCATCTCTATGAATTTAATCCTGGCAATAATATTGAGGGTCGCGATTTTTATTGGCGCCCCGCAAGGATTAAAACTGGCATTCTTTAAACAGACGATCGCCTTCTCCGGCGCGCCAACCTGGTACCTTGTTCCGCCGACGGCGATTAAATCCGTCCTGCTGGCGTTTTTCTTCTGGTTTAAAGCGCTAAGTCTCGGAATTTTTGTATTCACGCCGCGGCTCATCTACGGCATCGCTACGGGCGCAGTCGCCCTAAAGGGCGGCGGCGGCATGATAGGCACGGTCGCCCTGGCGTCGGTAATCCACAGCGGCATCTGGTATTACGTCGCGATGGTATTCTATTTCTCGGTTCTGCTCGCTTCATTGAACCTGATATTTATTTTCCCGCTGGACGGCGGCAATATTATTTTGGCGATCGCCGAAAAAATTTTTAGCCGCTTATTCGGAAAAAATAAAATTGCCGAAGGGGCGCTGCTCGCGGTCAGATATTACGGCCTCGCCATCATTATCGCGCTGACCTTGGTCGTTTTTTGCAGCGACGCCATCGACATATTCCACCATTTTATTAAATAGACGCAGATTAAAGCCCCGGGTTATTCAGGGGCTTTTTTATTTGGCTTAAAAAAGAAAATCTCGGGTGGCGCCGCTAAGCTGCCGTTTTTTAATTATCAGAATAGGCGGTTACACGCCGATCAAAACATAAATCGCGCACCTGCCGATTTCCGAAACAGACCCTCCGATAATATTTTTATTTATCTTATCGAGAGACACTTCCGCGCTTCCCACGTAAAGGTTGTTTCCTTCCATATATGCCAGCTTATGCCCCTCTATGCTGAAAACGGAATTTCCCTCGAAATAACCGAGTTTTCTGTCGCCGTGAGCAATAATATGATTCCCCTCTATCCAGCCCGCTTCTTGCCCGTTCCGGTAAATTTCGTTACCGCTTAATTTAATCATATTTTTATTATAGCAAAACGCTAAAAATCACAAAAGCAATATCACCTGATTAAAATTTTTTTGATAAGATGAAAAATTAGATGATTTCCCTATATAAAAAATAAAAAAGGCGCTCCTCGGCTCGGCTGCCGAAAGTCAACAAACATCCTCTTGCCGCAAAGGTAATTTTGATGTATTTTAATGATATGAAAAATGAATCGTTTTTGGATTCAAAAAATAAAAACACTTCGGAAAAAGAGCGGGCGGAAAATAAGGTAGAATCCAAAGAATACGAAACCGAAGCCGGGAAAATAACCGTTTCCTGGAGAAAATTTTATCCGGAATCGCCGGAAAATTCCGAAAAGCGGGACCAAGCCGTTGTTTTTTTGCCCGGCTGGGCGGAAAACGCCGGCGACAAGTCTCTTGACGCCTTAAGCAGATTATTCGCCGAATCCGCCGAAAATCCGGCTTATTTGATTTCCACTCAAGCGAAAAATTCCGCTCCCGATTTACTCAACAGCGAAGCCGAAGCCGTCAGGCAATTTTTAAACGAAACAAATCTTAAGGAAATAATTTTGGCCGGCTATTCAAAGGGAGGAGATAAAGCCATTGATTTAATCAACCTTATCCAGAAAAAAAATCCCGATAAAATAAAAGTTAAAGGCCTGATTCTTTTCGGTCCGGTGGGACTTTACAAGCAAAGCGGCGCCGAGCTGACCAAAAATTTTATCAAAGACGCGATTGAGACGCCGAAAACCAAAGAAATTACCGGAGCCGCCATCGATTCTATTTTTTCCATTCTGGGAGAAATCGCCAAAACCGGCGCCAAATACCCGAAAATTCTTTTGGAAGACATAAAAGAAATGGCCGCTTTTAACGAAAAAATATCCGAAATAGAGTCGCCTGTCATTCTTGTCCAAGGAGAAAAAGATTTGATATCCAGCCCCGACAAAATCATTTCTCCGGATATAAGACGGGAATTTGAGCGGAAAAAACAGGAACGGTACGAAAAATCAAAACAGCCGAACCGGGAAAAAGAAAACGTCCCTTACGCGGACGAAAGAGAGGAATACCTTAAGAAAAAATTATTCGCCAAAAGCCCTTATGTCAAAATGATAATCGCCAAAAAAATGGAACATCACGGCCTTCCCCTTTTGCGCTCCGAGGCCGTGGTTAAATCAGCTGTTTATCTGCTTAAAAGATATTACCGGGAAAAATAAACCTCTGATCATTAGGGCGAAGACCTCTTGTCAAATTAGTATTTTGGAATTTAAATTTTTGTTATAATAAAATAAAATATGCTTCTGGAATTTTACGGGCGCGAATGCCCTCATTGCGAAAATATGGAACCAATCGTCAGCCGATTCGAAAAGGAGACCGGTAAAAAATTAGAGAAATACGAAGTCTGGCATAACGAAGAAAACGCCAAAAAAATGGAAACTTACGACAAGGGCCGATGCGGAGGCGCGCCGTTTTTCATAAACACCGAAACCGGCGAAATAATCTGCGGCGAAGCGCCATATGAAGAATTTAAGCGTCTGGACGCCTAATAAAATAATATGAAGCGAAGCTATCTGGTTATTCCGTTAATAACGCTGCTGACAGCTTTTTGGGGCGGACTGATAACCGGCGGCGGAATGGCCTGGTACCGGACCATAAAAATTCCCCTCTGGACTCCTTCGGGGATTTTTATCGGCGCCGCATGGGCTGTTATTTTTATCCTGAGCGCCGCCTCGGCGCTGATAGTTTGGAACCGCAAAGCCGCCCGAAACCAGAAATTTTGGATTATAATTTTGATTTTTATAATGAACGCCCTTCTGGTCATCCTTTGGAGCAATTTGTTTTTCGGCCGCGGCTTAATCGGCTTGGCGGCTATTGAAGCTATTTTCCTGGACTTATCGGTTTTGGCGCTAATTATTTTAATATGGCCGGTTTCAAAGCTGGCTTCGGCGTTACTTTTTCCTTACGCCGGCTGGGCGGCCTTTGCCGTTTACTTAAATTACGCCGTTTGGCTTTTGAATAAATAA
>CAZODS010000007.1:0-5904 GCA_964578705.1 uncultured Candidatus Saccharibacteria bacterium | reverse complement strand
CCCGACCCGAAACGGCCCCGCCTTATCTGGGCGTCGGGCAAAGCGCCGAACAGGTTAATCCATTTAAAAGAAGAGCTGGAAAAAATATTTCCCGAACACAAAAGCGAATACAAAAATTGGATAGCTCACACGACCATCGCCCGTTTCGAACCGGAAACCTTCCCTTCTTTTCCCGTAAAAAAATTAAATAAAGAGGTTATATGGAGAGACGACGTCAATTCTTTCACGCTTATGGAATCGCGCCCGTCCCCTGCCGGCGCCGATTACGAAATTCTCAAAGAATGCAAATTTGCCTCTGCGCCTACTTTTGGACGCGGAAACTAATTTTAACGGTTCAATAAACTGTTCGCAATTTATAAGCCGTAGCGCTTAAAATTACTCGCCAAATTAAATTTGGATTTTTGAAAAAAGATAGCTTCCGACTCCCAAAAGAACGGCAACCGAACCAAGTAATACGGCAATATCAAGCGGCAAGCCAAAATGAGATTCGTTAACCAGAGCGATTCTTAAAGCGTCAACTCCATAAGACAAAACGTCGGCGCCGGCGATTATTTTTATCAATTTCGGCAAGCCCGCCAGAGGAAAAAGAGCGCCGGAAAGAAAGAAAATAGGCATCACCAAAAAGTTCATAATCAGCTGAAAACCCTGCATATCTTCAAGTGGAGACGCGATTGCCGTGCCAAGAGCGGTAAACAGCAGCGCCACCAAAAACATAAAAACCAGAACTGCCGGCAACGCCCACCAGTTAACCGGACGAAAACCGACGAACAAAGAGATTAGGAAAACTATAATGCCCTGAAAAGTGGCAACCGTGGCGCCGCCCAGCGTCCTGCCGAACATAACCTCCAGACGGGAAACGGGGGCGACCAGGGTTTCTTTCAAAAATCCAAACTGCCTGTCCCAGATAACTTCTATTCCGGAAAAAATCGCCGTAAACAATATGCTCATCGCGATAATGCCGGGGGTGAGAAAATTAATATAATTTCCGCCGCCGGCTTTTTGAAATATCGGCCCGAAGCCGAATCCCAGCGCCACGAGAAAAAGAATCGGCTGCCCAAGCGAACCGATAAGCCGGGCCTTTGACCGAAAATACCTTTTGAGTTGCCTCAGCCAAATAATATAAATTATGTTTAAGGTTTTCATTTTTATCTATGCCATATACGATGGCGCATTCTCATCTGCTCCAGCCCGCCGGCCGACTCTTCTCTGATGGCTTTCCCGGTAAGAGACAGAAAAGCGTCTTCAAGAGAAGCGGCTTTAGTTTGGTTTTTGAGCTCTTGAGGCGATCCCCTGGCGACTATTTTTCCGTAATCGATAACCGCTATCCTCCGCGCCACCCTGTCCGCTTCTTCCATATAATGAGTGGTAAAAAAAATCGTCATCTGCTCTTCCTTATTGAGCCGCTGAATATAACTCCAGATATGGTTTCGGGTTTGAGGGTCAAGCCCCAGCGTCGGTTCATCTAAAAATAATATACGAGGATGATGGATAAGCCCCCTGGCGATTTCCAAACGCCTTTTCATTCCTCCCGAGAAATTTTTAACCAATTCATTCCGCCGGTCCCATAGTTCGATGAATTTCAAAAGCTGTTCTATCCGCGAGCGGAGGTCTTTCTTTGGAACATGGTATAAAATGCCGTGGATCTCCATATTTTCATAAGCCGTCAGCTCGTCATCCAGGCTTGGGTCCTGGAAAACGATGCCGAAAGACCGCCTGACTTCGTTGGGATTTTTAACGGGATCAAATCCGGAAATAGTTATCGAGCCACTCGTGGGACGCAGCAGAGTCGTCAGCATTTTTATAGTCGTACTCTTGCCCGCGCCGTTCGGCCCCAAAAAAGCAAATATCTCCCCTTTTTCAACGCCAAAAGAAATATCATCGACCGCCGTAAAATCTTTGAATTTTTTAGTTAAATTTTTAACGCTGATAATATCCATAAACGCGCTGATTATTTGGTTTTTTTGATTATTTCGCCGAACATTTTCAGCTTTTCGGAAAGATGAGATGCGATTTTTTCTACCTGAGAAAGCTTCATAACGGCCAGCGTATCTTCGCCCATCCCGAAAACCAGCAGTCGGTCGCCTTTTTTTAATTTCATATCTTTCCTTGCTTCGTTCGGTATGACAATCTGCCCCTTTTCCCCAAGACCCGCCGTGCCATAAAAACGTTTTTGAGATTTTTGATTATTTTCATTATTCATAATCCTACAAATTAGAAAAGTATTACCTAATGTTAATTCTAACAATCCTTTAGGAGCAGTCAAGAAAATGATATAATGAACCGGTGGATAACGAATCAAAATGTCCTTATTGTGGCGCGCCGATAAACGCCGATTTTTACTTTTGCCCAAATTGCGGGAAAAAATTAAGAATCAGACCGGAAGAAACAAGCGTCGTCAGCCAAATAGGCGTTTACCTTTTAAGCTTCTTTCTTCCCCCTCTCGGCTTATGGCCGGCTTATAAATATTTAAAGCAAAACAGCCGCAAGGCAAAAACTATCGGCTGGGTTGCCGTAATTTTAACCATTATTTCGCTGATTTTAGCCGTCTGGCTTTACCAGTATTTAGCTAATTATTTAAACGCATCGCTGAACAGCCAGCTCAACTCAATATATTAAAAGCCTTGACTTTTTAAAATTTATCTGCTAAGATTGATGTTATCCTTGAAAGGATAGTAGGTTTTCTTAGTTATTATCTTTTGGCATTATTGCGCTTAAGAGTAGCTTAAGATCTTTGATCTTGAGCGCAACTAGGCAAGTGGTCGCCCTACTTAATAAAAAAATAATAAATATGGCTAAAAAGTTATATGTTGGAGGTTTGTCTTACGGCACCACTCAGGAAACTTTGAAAGACACTTTTTCCGCCGCTGGAAACGTAGAATCCGCCACGATTATCATGGATAAATTTTCCGGACGATCGAAGGGATTCGGTTTCGTTGAAATGTCCACGGATGAAGAAGCCAAGAAAGCGATTGAGATGTTTAACGGTAAAGAGCTCGAAGGCCGCAATTTAACGGTCGACGAAGCCAAGCCGATGGAAAGCCGCCCGCCCCGGAGAGAAAATCGGGGATTCGGACGAAGAGACAATTACTAAACCGATAAAAAAACCAGCCCCTAAGGGGCTGGTTTTTTTATTTGTGCCCGGGGAGAGAATCGCCCGCGACTCTTGCGTTCGCCGTCGCTCACGCAAGGTCTGGGCACCGCCTCGCCGCAATTTATTGCTATAAATTACGGCTCCGGCGTTCGATTCTCTTCTTTGCTTATAATATAAATTTGTGCCCGGGGAGAGAATCGCCCGCGACTCTTGCGTTCGCCGTCGCTCACGCAAGGTCTGGGCACCGCCTCGCCGCAATTTATTGCTATAAATTACGGCTCCGGCGTTCGATTCTCTTCTTTGCTTATAATATAAATTTGTGCCCGGGGAGAGAATCGAACTCTCATGAGCTTGCGCTCGCAGGATTTTGAGTCCTGTGCGTCTGCCTATTCCGCCACCCGGGCTTTAAATTATTATTTAAGTTTATAAAAATAATAATTAAAATCAAATAATTGTTTCGCGGCCGAAAATCTGATATAATATAGGGCGTGATCAAGTTGGAAACGCCACTAAACTCCCTGCCTTTTATCAGGCCCGCTTTCGAAAAAAAACTTTCCTGTCTCGGCTTAAAAACCGTCAAAGACCTCCTTTGGCATTTTCCCAGCTACTGGGAGGATTTTTCAAAAATTTATAAAATAGGCGATTTAGAGCCCGGCCAGCAAGCAACTATTTCGGCAACAGTCGACAGAGTCCGAAGCCGCCAAAGCTGGTATCGCCGCCGGCTCAATGTCTCGGAAGCGGTCCTTTCCGACGAAACCGGCTCGATAAAAGCCAACTGGTTTAACCAGCCGTATATAATCTCCGCTCTTCGTATCGGCCAAAAAGCCAATTTTAGCGGCAAGATAACGCTCTCTAAAGACGGCGAGCTCCGGCTTTCGCATCCGACTTATGAGCCGATCAGCGGCTTTCACCCGTCTTACCATACCGCCAGAATCGTCCCGGTTTATCCGGAAACCCGGGGACTGACTTCAAAGGGCATCCGCTACTTCATTCAAAACATATTCAAAAATTTAGAAAATACATCGGAAACGATACCCTCAAAAATATTGGATGAGGGAAAATTTCCCGAGATAAACTCTGCCTTGCGGCAAATTCATTTTCCCGAAAATCTGGAAGAAGCCTTAAGCGCCAAACGTCGATTTGCTTTCGAGGAACTATTTTTATTGCAGCTTTTTAATCTTAAGCAAAAGCTTAAAATATCCCGGGAGCCGTCCGTTCCGCTTAAAATAAATATTGAAGAATTAAAACGACTTATCGAAAAACTGCCTTTTGAGCTGACCTTCTCCCAGAAAAGATCTCTTTGGGAAATAATTCAGGACTTGGAAAAAAACCACCCGATGAACCGCCTCCTCCAGGGAGACGTCGGTTCGGGAAAAACGGTCGTAGCCGCTTTGGCCGCCTTAATCGCCGCCCGCAACGGCTGTCAAGCCGCCTTTTTGGCGCCGACGGAAATATTGGCCAAACAACACTTTGAAACCCTAAAGAAGCTTTTTTCAACCCTCGACCAGAAAATAAATATCTGCCTCCTGACTTCAAATTTGGCAAAAATATTTTACGAAAACGACCTCGAGTCCGACGTCAAAAAATCCGAATTGTTAAAAAAAATTTCCGACGGCAAAATACAGATTGCCATCGGTACCCATGCTTTGATTTCTACCAGGCTCGGACAAAAAAACGTTTTTTTTAAAAATCTGGCTTTGGCGATCATAGACGAGCAGCACCGGTTCGGCGTAAGGCAAAGAGCCGCCTTGTCGCAAAACAAACCAAAAGCAGAAGGGAAAACAGAGCTTCTGGCGCCTCATTTTTTGAGTATGTCGGCAACGCCAATCCCCCGCACTTTAAACCTGACGATTTTTGGCGATCTCGACCTTTCGACTATTGATGAAATGCCCAAAGGAAGAATACCCGTTATTACCAAAGTAATCGCCCCCGAAGAACGCGCGAAAACTTATGAATTCATCCGCCAAAAAATAAAGGATGGCCGCCAAGCATTCGTTATCTGCCCTAGGATCGAGCCGCCGGCTCAAAATGAAGCGGCGCCGGAAAATAAAGCTTATCGCGACAAAGAAATCGAGTTGGAAATAAAATCGGTGAAGCAGGAATACGAAAAACTGTCTAATAAAATTTTTCCAAATCTGAATATCGAAATGCTGCACGGAAAAATAAAATCCGATAAAAAAGATAAAATAATGAACGATTTTTTAAATAAAAAAACGGATATTCTCATATCCACATCGGTTATCGAAGTCGGAATAGATATTCCCAACGCCGCTATTATAATGATTGAGGGCAGCGAGCGGTTTGGTTTGGCGCAGCTATACCAATTAAGGGGCAGGGTTGGCCGGGGTGAAAGCCAATCATACTGCTTCCTCTTTACCGATTCCGACAGCATTAATACAAAAAAGCGGCTCAAAGCTATCCTGGAAGCCAAGAATGGGTTCGAGTTGGCGGAACAGGATTTAAAAATGAGAGGTCCGGGCGAAATTTTCGGCACCAAGCAAACCGGCATTCCCGACCTGGCAATGAAGGCGCTCCAAAATCCCGATTTGGTAAAATTAAGCCGCGAAAAAGCGGCGGGGCTCATTTCCATTAATCCAACCCTCTCAAAATATCCCCTGCTCAAAAAAGCTGTCGCCTCATTTGAAAAAGAAACACATCTGGAATAGACAAAAAATCTTAAGCGCCCCTGCCTTGTATTAGCCAATATTAATCCGCTCACCGGCTATGTTAATTGTTATTGCGGTATAGTTAAGATAGTAGAAGTTGACTGAATAGAAATATAAAAAGCGCGGCGGACGCTTCCGTTAGCCGCC
>CAZODS010000006.1:9516-15716 GCA_964578705.1 uncultured Candidatus Saccharibacteria bacterium | reverse complement strand
CGGGACTCTATTTTCTTTTTTATAATTTTGTTATTATTAACAATATGGAAAAAATTATTATTGAAGTTAATGAGTCGGTCGCCGAGGTTGTCGAGAAAGTTTTGACCGCCAAAGACGCCGACATTGTTTTGATTGTTCCTAAAAATTCGGCGCTTAAGGGTTCGGTCAGTAATTTTCATCTAATTAAGCACGAAGCCGAGGCTTCGAAAAAAAATATTTTAATTGAATCCGTTGACGAAGAAGTCCTGGCGCTGGCGCGCTCCAGCCATTTGGAGTCCTTGCATCCGCTTTTAAACGCGCAACATTCGACGGCGGACATTATCGAAGAGGAAGAATTCTCGCCGAAAAAGAAAGTTAAGGAAGGCAGGGTCAGGGTTGTCGTTTCCGAAGAAGGGGCTTATCCCGTGGAAATCAGAAAGCCGGCAAGGCGGCCGAATTTTTCTTTGCCCAAAATTCCAAGAATTGATTTCTCGGCGAAAAAAATTATCATCGGCGTCGCGATTATTTTAGTTTTGGCCGCCGGCGCCTGGGCTGCCGCCGCTTATTTGCCGCGGGTTACGGTTATTTTAACGCTTAAGCAAACCCCCTGGAACGTTTCAAGCAATTTTGAGGCGGAGCAGGACGCGACTTTAAACGCCTCTTCCAGCCTTTTGGCGGCCGAATTGTTTTCTCAAAGCAAAAACATCACCCAATTTTATAATGCTACCGGAAAATCAAGCGTTAGCCAAAAAGCGACCGGCGTGATTAAGATTTTTAACGCCTACAGTTCCGCTCCGCAGGAATTGGTTGCCACGACCAGATTTGTCACGCCGGACGGGAAAATTTACCGCTTGAACAACACCACTGTCGTTCCCGGCGCCCAAGTAGCCGGCGGCAACATCACGCCTTCAAGCATCAGCGCGCCGGTTACCGCCGACAAGGCCGGCGATAGCTATAACATCGGGCCGGTCAGCCGTTTTTCTATACCCGGTTTCGCGGGCACGGCAAGATATAGCGGATTTTATGGCTCCTCCGATCAGCCAATGGCCGGCGGATTTGTCGGGATAAAGCAGGTTGCGACTGCCGGAGACATTGCCGCCGCAAAAAAATCCGTCGCTTCGGCTCTGATTTCGGTTTTAAGTCCGAATCTATTTTTGAGCCAGCTTCCTTCGGGTTTCAAAATTATAGACGGCGCGTCCACGACCACGGTTGATAAAATAATTGTCAGTCCCGACACTAATAGCGAGGGTCAGTTCAGCGTTTTCGCGCAGGGAACGGTCAAGGCTTTGGGCTTCCAGGAAAATGATATTAAAAATATATTTAGTTCTATTTGGCAAAATATTACCGGTTATCCGTCAGTCGCCAGAGATTTAAACCTGAATTATAAGCTGATACAAGCGGATTTTAAAAACAGCCGATTATATTTTCAAGTTAGCGCCAGCGCGACCTTGGTCAGTTCTATTTCGGCCGATGATTTCGCGAGCCAGATAACGGGTAAAAGCGAAGATGAATTAAGGAGTTTGATTTTGGGTTTGCCCGGCGTTGACAAAGCCAATATTTCTTTCTGGCCATTCTGGGTTCACGGCGTTCCAAAAGATAAAAACCGGGTTAGGGTTGAAATTCAATGAGTCCGTCGCCGGAATTTTTAATGGGGTTGACATTGGATAAGTTTTCGTATTACAATTTCTAATATTTTGGAGATGAACGATTTGAATCCAAGGGAGAAGAAAAATCTCCAAGAAGGGATTATCGCGGAGGCTTTGCCTTCAGCCACCTTTAAAGTTAAGTTAAAAGATTTCGACCGGGAAATTTTAGCCCACTTGTCCGGCAAGATGAGAATAAATTATATCAGGATTTTGCCGGGTGACAGGGTTTTGGTGGAGGTCGGAATAGACGGCAGACGCGGACGGATAACCCGAAGATTATAAATATAAAAAATATATGAAGGTAAGGTCATCAATTAAAAAAATTTGCCAATCTTGCAAGATAGTCAAGCGTCGAGGCTCTCTTTATGTTGTCTGCAAAAACCCAAAGCACAAGCAGCGTCAGGGCTAATTTAATCAATATGCGTATTTTAGGAATAAATGTACCCGACAAGAAACGCGCCGAAATAGCGCTTACTTATATTTATGGCGTTGGCCGGCCGCGGGCGATTCTGATTTTAGAAGAAGCTAAAATAGACAAGGGCAAGAAAGCTTCCGAGCTGACTCCTGAAGAGGTTAACAAAATAAAAAATATCATCGAAAAGAAATTCCAGAT
Organism: uncultured Candidatus Saccharibacteria bacterium; assembly: GCA_964578705.1. Lineage (GTDB taxonomy): Bacteria > Patescibacteriota > Minisyncoccia > UBA6257 > 2-01-FULL-56-20 > JAMDBA01. The sequence continues at coordinate 13,478 of CAZODS010000006.1, read as the reverse complement.
AGAGGGTGAATTGCGGCAGGCCATAAGGAGAAATATCTTAAGGCAGATAGAATTGAAAACTTACCGCGGCGCTCGGCACCAGAGGCATCTTCCGGCCAGAGGGCAGCGAACCAAAACCAATTCCCGAACCGTCCGCGGCAACACCAGAAAGACGATGGGTAGCGGTCGCAGAAAAGTTGATATAAAATAATTAAACTATTATATTATTATGGGTAAAGTTAAGTTAGCTCAGGCAGGGCCTGATAAAAATTTAAACGAAAAAGCCGAAAGCGCCGCTCAGACTCCTTCGGCAAAGAAAGGCAAGAAGACTATTACGGAAGGAAAGGTCTTTATTAATGCTTCTTTTAATAATACGGTTGTAACGGTTACCGACGCGAAAGGCAATGTTGTCGCTTGGGCGACAGCCGGCTCGTTGGGATTTTCGGGGCCGAAGAAAGCTACGCCATTCGCTTCCTCCAAAGTTATTTCGGCTATTTCGGAAAAGATAAAAAATACCGGTCCGAAAGACATTGAGGTTATCGTTAAGGGGGTCGGCAGCGGCCGAGACTCCGCCTTACGTTCGCTGGTCAACCAGGGATTCAATATTATCTCCATTAAAGACAAGACGCCCATTCCTCATAACGGTCCCCGGCCGCCGAAAGTCCGCCGGATTTAATTTAATAAAAAATGATTGGTCCAAAAGAAAAAAAAGAAAGAAGAGTGGGTGAGCGCCTTCATCTAAAAGGCGACCGTTGCAATTCTCCGAAATGCGCGATGGTCAGGAAGCCTTACCCTCCCGGCGTTCACGGTCAAAGCCGGCACAGGGCGCCATCCGAATACGGGCGGCAGCTTAAGGAAAAACAAAAAGTTAAATACATTTACGGCGTTAAGGAGAAAACTTTATGGAGGTTTTTCCAGGAAGCCAAGCGCGAACCGGTGTCAACTATCGACCGGCTGGCCCAGCTTCTCGAGGGTCGCCTGGATAACGTGGTCTACCGGCTCGGTTTCGCTCCCTCGAGATTGGCATCCCGCCAGCTGATAAGCCACGGCCACATAATGGTCAATAACAAAAGAACCCGCTCGCCGGCTTTCGAAGTCAAAGAGGGAGATGTTATTTCAATCAGAGCCCAGTCGAAAGGCGATGCTAACTTTAAAGATTTAAGTAATAAACTGAAAACATTCGAGCCGCCGCAGTGGCTTGCTCTTGACTCCGATAAACTGGAAGGCAAGGTGAAGCCTCTGCCTCCGAAGTTCGATCTGCATTTGGAATTGAGTCTTCTAGTCGAACTCTTTTCAAAATAAATTAGAAGTAATATAAATATAATTATGGAATACACACATCTAAGCAGCACGGTCAAAGTTAAAACTATTTCGGAAAGCGCTTTTTCCGGCGTTTTTGAAATTGAGGGTCTTTATACCGGCTATGGATTGACCATCGGCAATGCTTTGCGCCGAACGTTATTATCGTCTTTACCCGGAGCGGCCGTTACACAGGTTAAAATCAAAAATGTTCCCCATGAATTTACCACCCTGCCTGGCGTCAAGGAAGATTTCGTTGAAATTTCGCTTAATTTCAAAAATTTAAGGTTCCGACTTATGAGTGACGAACCGCAGGTTTTGACCTTAAAGGCCAAAGGCGAAAAAACCGTTACCGGCGCCGATATCGTTCTTAATAGCCAAATAAGCATTATTAATCCCGAAGCGGTTATTGCCACCTTAACCTCAAAATCGGCCGCCCTTGAGGCGGAAATAACCATTGAGAGGGGGTTGGGATATTCGGCCGTCGAAACAAGAAAGGTGGAAAAATTGCCTATCGGCGTGATTATGATTGACGCGTTTTTTTCTCCGGTTAAAAGAGTAAATTACGACGTTGAAAATATGCGCGTCGGCGAGTCGACCACTTACAACCGTTTGAAAGTTGAAATTGAAACGGACGGCTCCATCAGCCCTTCGTCCGCGCTGCACAAGGCTTCCAATATTTTAAAAGACCATTTCGAAAAGGCGGGAGAAGTCCAGATTCAGGAATTTGAAGTCGGCGAAACCAAAAAGGCGGCCAAAGCGGCTAAGAAAGCCAAGAAATGAGGCACCGAAAGGAAGGCAAAAAATTCCACCGTCTTTCCGGTCGCAGAAAATCTTTTTTGCGCGGTTTAGTTAATAATCTGGTTAAAAAAGAAAAAATAGAAACTACGGTAACCAGGGCCAAAGCCATTCGCCCGATCGCGGAGCATTTGATAACTCTTGCCAAAAAAAATAATTTAGCCAGCCGGCGGCTGATAAGCAGCCGGGTTATCGACCCGGTGGTTGTCAAAAAAATCTGCGATACACTCGCTCCTCGTTATCAGGAAAGGAGGGGCGGTTATCTAAAGATAACCAAACTTGGGGTTTTCAGGAAACGCGACGCTTCGGAATTGGCGCGCATCGAATTTATTTAATTATGGAATATATTATTGACGCGAAAAATAAAAAGTTTGGACGCCTGGCTTCGGAAATAGCCTGTATTTTACAAGGCAAGAAATCCGTAAAATATAATCCCCGTTTTGCCGGTGAAGACAAGGTTGTTGTCCAAAATCTCAAGGACGTTTCTTTTAGCGGCAACAAAATGACGACAAAAATCTATCATCATCACACCGGCTACGTCGGTCATTTGAAAAGTCCGAATTTAGGGGAAGTTTGGGAAAAATCGCCGGAAAAAGTATTAAGAAACGCTATTTTAAAAATGCTTCCCAAAAACAGGCTGGCCGTCAAACGCCTTAAACGTTTAACCATAAAATAAACTATGCCCAAAAAACCAACCGATCACGCCAAAATAGAAAAAAAAGTTAAAAAAGTTCCCTACCAAGAAACCGTCGGCAGGCGTAAAACCGCTACGGCCAGAGTGAGGATTTGGGAAGGCGATGGCGAAATTAAAATAAACGGCCGCGAGCTAAAGAATTATTTTCCTTTGGAGCGGTTGCGCAAAAAAACCGTCGCCGCTTTGGACGGCTTGAATTTAAAAGGGAAATTTGATATCAGCGCGAAAGTTAATGGCGGCGGGGTGGCGGCGCAAGCCGACGCCGTTTGCCACGGCGTCGCCAGGGCGCTGGTTAAGCATGACCCCGAACTTAAAAAACGCCTTAAAAAACTCGGGCTTTTGACCCGCGATTCCCGGATGGTTGAGCGCAAAAAATACGGCCTTAAAAAAGCCCGCCGCGCTCCGCAGTGGAGAAAGAGATAGTCGTTTCGGGCCCCGGTAAATTGCCGGGGCTTGTTTTTTATTTTCTGTTGTTGTTAAATAATAAAAGCAAATTAGATTCGGAAAAGGAGACGAGCGGATGAAAAGAAAAAAGAAAAAGCCGGCCGCCTGGCTGATGATTTCTTATTTTGAGAAGATTTTAAAAAGAGACCTTGATTACGAAACGAAAGCGATTATCGGAAAGAATTGCCCGAAATATTTAATGGCGGTTAAATATAAAGATTGGCGGAATGTGGAGCGAAAAGTTTACGTCAAGGAAGAGACGTTAAAAGATTTCAGGGTAATGGTTAAAATAGAAAGAGATATGATCGGAAGTTTTTACCAGATTAGTTTTCCCGGCGAAATACCAGAAGGCCAGTTAACGAAGGCTCTGGTTCTCAAAAGGCTGATTTCCAAAAATCTATAAAATTAAAGCGGGCCTACGCCCGCTTTTTTTCAGGAAAAGTCGCGCTTTTATGCGGAGAGGAGATTGTTGTCAAGAAAAAAGTTTTATATTACGATAAAAAAATTTTTATCACACATAAGGAATGGACAACTTCCATTCGGAATATCGATTTTACCCGATATAACTGATAATAACTTTCGTAAAACCCCCTTTTAAAGGGGGTTTTTTATTTTTTATAAAATTTTGGCTTATTGCGGAAACCGGAAATAATAAATCTTTTCTCCTTTTAGGACGTAGAGATTATTGGAATCGGGAGAATAAATTCCTTTGCTGGCCTCTGAAACTGTCTGGTAATTAATCAATTTT
>CAZODS010000006.1:0-9416 GCA_964578705.1 uncultured Candidatus Saccharibacteria bacterium | reverse complement strand
GGGAGAATAAATTCCTTTGCTGGCCTCTGAAACTGTCTGGTAATTAATCAATTTTTGGTCGTCCAGACTTAAGAAATTGATTTTATCGGGATAGGAGACGAAAAGATGAGCGTTGTCGGAATACCAATCAAGATTAATGGCTTTTTTTATGTCGCCTGGAATGAAAGTAAGGACGGGGGAATCGCCGCCGCCATTGAAAATAATTATCGAGTCGTTTTTTAGGGCTGCGACCCGGCCGTTGTCTGGCGAAACAGAGAAATCCTTGACGCCGCCAGCCATTATTTTTTGCGTATCCGAAGGGATGTCGTATTTTAACAATACGCCGCTTGATTCCAAAATATAAATTTGGCTTCCGCTAAACGCGATTTTTTTAATATCGGCGTAAATTGTTTTAAGCGCTGGGTATGGAAGGGCGTTAATTGTGTATTGGCTGATGCTTAAAGAGCCCCAGTAATTTTCCGATTTTACTATTAACCGGCCGGCGTCTTGATTGTCGGCGAAAAATTGAATTTTAGCGTTAAGATTGGGAAAATAATTTTTAGCGAACGCGGTGAGATCGAGAAGCGCGGTAGTTGAGGCGAGATTAATTAAGTAATAATCGCCAAGAGTGAAATCGAAAGTCAGCAGATTTTGGTTGTCCGGCGTCTCGCCAATCAGCCCGCCACCTTTTATTTTTTGGCTGTTCCAAAAAAGCCCGTTCCTACTTTTAACCATTACGTCATTTTGACCGATAATCCAAAAATCCTTTATTGCCGCCGGCGTTGATGTCGGAAGCGCCGAGGAGGAGTCGTAGCCGTTGAGCGCCGTCGGAACCAAAACTATTTTTTCCAATTTGGCGACCATTGAGGGCTCGACCGCGGCGGATCGGGAAAAACTCTGATAACCGGATTCGCCAATTTCCAACTCATAAGAGCCCGGCAAAAGATTATTTATCAGAATGCCGTCTTGGAACAGCCCCGGCCTTTCCTCGATTTGCCGGCCATTAAGATAAACCGAGGCGTCCGAAGGATGGGCGCTGACGTACAGGCCGCCCACTTTTTCGAGTTTTAACTGCGGCCAAGCCAAACGCCAGCCTTCGGCGTAAAAAATAATGACGGATCCGACTATTAAAAAGAAAAGGACCAAAGAATAAAATATCACTCTCCGGCTTTTTTTGCTCATTAATAATTTTATATTCTATTTTTCGGGTTTTGGCAAAAAATAAAAAGGGTGCTATAATAAAAACAATCTCGTCCGTTAGATTCCGAATCAAGCAATTGATTAACGGGAGGACAACATCTTTTTGGCCTTTGGGCTAAAAATGAGTCCACCCACCTGACTTACAGTCGGGATGTCTGCGGACGGGATTTTAGTTTAATAAGATTTTTTATTTTATGGATATAATTTATAATTATTAGGTAAATGAAAAAACTGCTGGTTGCTAATTGGAAAATGAATTTACCGGTTTTGTCCGGTTGGAAAAGAAACTGGAAGTCAAACAAAGCGGACGTTGTAATTGCGCCGCCCTTTCCTTTTATTTTGAAAGTCGGAAAAATAATTTCCGGCGCAAGCCTTGGCGCGCAGAATTCGTTTTGGAAAAATCCTCCGGCGGGGAAAGGAGCCTATACGGGGGAAGTTTCTCCGCGGATACTAAGGGCGGCGGGAGTAAGATATGTCATCTTGGGGCATTCGGAGCGGAGGCGGATTTTTGGAGAGACCGATGAAATAATTAATAAAAAAATTTTAGCGGCCATTGATGCCGGCCTGAACGTTATTCTCTGCGTCGGCGAGTCGCTTGCAATCAGAAGAAAAGGAGTCGCTGCTGTCGAGTCTTATTTAAGAGGGCAGGTCGATGCCGATTTGCGCGGTTTTAAAAAAATATGGTCTTCGAGGCTGGCTATCGCTTACGAGCCTATTTGGGCCATCGGCACCGGCCATGTTGATGAGCCGGAGGACGTCGCCTTTATCGCGAAGTCTATTAAAAGTATCGTTAGCTCAAAATTCAAAATTAAGAATATCAAGCTATTATATGGAGGGTCGGTGGATAGCCAAAACGCCAAAAGTTTCTTAAAATTAAAAGAAGTCGACGGCGCTTTGGTTGGCCGCGCCAGCCTCGGCGCTTCAGAGTTTTTAAAAATAATAAAAAGTATTTAAAAATGATAAAAGAACCAAAAAACATCCTTTATTACGCGCTTTCATTATTTCTGATTTTCGCGGTTTTATTCGTTATTTATTTAATGTTGTTATTGCCCCGATTCGGAAAACCTTTCGTGTCGGGAAGGACGGTGACTGTAAGCGGAGAGGGCAAAGCTTTTGCCGCTCCCGACGTCGCGAAGATTTCCTTCAGCGTCATTACCCAGGGCAAGGACCCGGCGGCGTTGGAGGCCGATAATATCAAAAAAACCAACGACGCGATAAATCTGATTAAAACCGAAGGCGTCGCGGAGAGCGACATTCAGACGACTAATTACACTATTTATCCCAATTATGCTTACAATAAATATACTCAAACGCAGATTATAGATGGCTATACGTTCAACCAAACGGTTTCCATTAAAGCGCGCGATTTAAGCAGGGTGGCGGAGATTTTAGGAAAACTTTCTTCTCTCGGAGTCAGCCAGCTTACCGGCCCCGATTTTTCCCTAAGCGACGCCTCGCGGGCGAAGTATTTAATCGATGCCGAAAGCCAGGCTTTCGCGAACGCGCAAAGCAAAGCCGAGGCGATGGCCAAGTCTAATGGCATTAAGCTGGGGAGTATAATCAATCTTTCCGAATCAAGCAATCCCTATCCGGTCTATCGCGGCATAATGAGCGCGTCGGTTGCCGGCGCGGCGTCTCCGAGTATCGAAACAGGCGCGAACGAAGTCGATGCCAATGTTTCCGTAACTTACGAAATAAGCGATTAAAGTTTTAAAACAATGATCAAAAAAGATTTTATTTTAGTAACGATAATAGGCGCGGCAGTCGGCTTGCTTATTCAGCCGATCATCGTTAATTTGATAACTAATCCATCGTTCAAACTTAGGCTTGTAATATTTTTCGGGTTTTTAGTCTTGGCTCCCGCCGCTCTGTTTGTCGCTTATCTTCTTGGAAAAATTTGGGCCACAATTTATCAATTCGCTAAATTCGCGGCAGTCGGCGCCCTTAATACTTTTATCGATTTCGGAGTTTTGAATTTAGAAATAATTTTCAGCGGCATCGCGGGCGGCGCGATGTATTCATTTTTTAAGGGAATTTCCTTTTTAGCGGCAACCACAAACAGTTTTTTCTGGAATAAATATTGGACTTTCGGTTCGAGAACGGCGGCCAATCCGAAAGAGACGTCGAAATTTTACGCCGTGGCAATAGTCGGGTGGATAGTCAATGTTTCTTTGGCTTCTTTTGTGGTTAACGCGATGTCCCGTCCCGTTTCGATTTCGCCTAATTTGTGGGCGAATATCGGAGCGCTAACCGGCGTCGCTGGTTCTTTTCTGTGGGATTTTCTCGGATATAAGTTTTTAGTTTTTACCGATTCCGGCGCCGGCCGTCCCAAGGCGGAAAAATCCGCTTCAGGCGAAAGCAAATAAATTTGACATTAATCGGTTTAGAATTAACATAAGATTATGGAAAATAATTCAAAGAATAATTATTTAGCAATCAGCGTCGTCGTAGCCGCGATTTTAATTGTCGGGGCAATTATTTATGTCGGCGGAAAAAATAATTCTTCGCCGAGTCAGGCGGTTTCGCAATCATCGGGTTCGGTTATGGAGCTGGCTTCCAACGATGTTATTTTGGGAAACAAGAACGCGCCGGTGACTTTGATAGAATACGGCGACTATCAATGCCCTTATTGCGCCATGTTCCAGCAACAAATAGAACCCGCTTTGAATATCGCCTATATCCAGACCGGTAAAGTCAGAATGATTTTCAGGGAAATGTCTTTTGTCGGCGCGGAATCCCAGACGGCGGCCGAGGCGTCTTACTGCGCCAACGACCAGGGAAAGTTTTGGGATTATCACGATTTAATTTATAAAACAAAACTTAATGACTACGAGAATAATGCCGGCAAAGAAAATGACGGCGCGTTGAGCGAGAACGTTTTGCTCGGATTGGCGGATCAGCTTAAATTAAACCACGCTCAATTCGCCCAATGCCTGGACGGTAAAAAATACGCCGATGCGATTTCAAGCGACAACCAGGCGGCCCAGTCTTTCGGGGTAAACTCGACGCCGACCGTTTTTATCAACGGAAAAGAAATGTCTGCCGGAGTTCTGCCTCTTGGCGATTACCAGAAAGCGATTGACGCGGCTTTGAGCGCGGCGAAATAAAATGAGATTCGATCGCGCGATTAAGATTATAGAGTTGGCGGTTGGCGCGGTTTTAATGGCGTCCCCATGGATTTTCGGCTTCTCGGCTTTCAACGCGGCGGCCTGGACAAATTTAATCATCGGCGGTTTCCTGGTTATTTTGAATATCTGGCTGCTGTTTGGCGGAGAAGAAAAAATAATCGCCGAGCCAAGGGCGAATAATAAAGAGTCGGACAATAATTAATTAAATTAAAAATTAAAAATGGTAAAAGTTAAAATATATTCAACTCCAACCTGTCCTTACTGCCAGATGGCCAAAGAATATTTAAAAAATAATAAAATTGATTACGAAGAATATAACGTTGCCGAAGACGAAGCGAAGCTTAAAGAAATGGTGAATAAATCTCATCAGATGGGGGTGCCGGTGATAGATATTGACGGCCAAATAATTGTCGGTTTCGATCGCGCTCTTTTGGCTAAACTGCTTCATATAGTTTAATAATATGTACGATCTTGTTATTATCGGCGGCGGGCCGGCCGGAGTCGCGGCCGCGGTTTATGCCGCCAGAAAAAAAATAAAATCAGTTTTGATAACCGACATCATTGGCGGTCAATCGGTAGTATCCGAAGAAATAAACAACTGGATTGGGGCGCCTTCCGTTTCGGGCGTTGACTTGGCGAAGTCCCTCGAGGCGCATTTAAAAGTTTCGGAAATCGAAACGGACGAAGGCGATGTGGCGGTTGAAATAGAAAGGGTCGCCGCGGGATTCGAAGTTAAAACCAAAAACGGCAAGATTTTCGAATCAAAATATATTTTATTCACAGCGGGAAGCAAGAGGCGAAAATTGGGCGTTTCCGGCGAAGAAAAATTCGAAGGACGGGGCGTGTCTTACTGCGCTACCTGCGACGCGCCGCTTTTTAAAAATAAAGCCGTGGCGGTTGTCGGCGGCGGAAATGCCGGCTTAGAAGCGGCCGAAGACCTTTTAAAATACGCTTCCAAAATTTACATTTTGCAGCACAGGGATGCTTTGAAAGCGGATCCGGAAACCATAGATAAAGTTAAAAATAATCCTAAAATAGAAATAATATTAACGGCCGAAACTTTGGAAATTATCGGCAACGATTTTGTCGAGGCCATAAAATATGAAAATATACCGACAAAAGAGGTTAAAACTTTGGCGGTTCAGGGTGTGTTTGTCGAGGTTGGCTCATTACCTAATACCGATTTGGTAAAAAATCTTGTTGAGCTGGATAAATATGGCGAAATTATTGTCGACCCCAAAACCCAAAAAACCTCCGACTCCGCCATTTGGGCCGCCGGCGACGCCACTGACGGATTATACAAACAAAACAATATCGCCGTTGGCGACGCCATCAAAGCGGTTTTGAATATCGCGGGAGAAATCTCCAAAAATTAATAACGCGGCTTGATGATTTTTTGGATTTATCCTAATATTTGATTAGTTCTTAAGCTTACTTATTTAAAGGAGGGCGAAATGAAGGGAAAGGAAAAGACAAACCGGAAGTCAGATATTATTTTGGAAATTAATAGATTTTATAGGACGGCCGGAAAATATGGGAAGATTATCTTAAACGGAAAATCTGGGTCGAGGCAAAAAGCCGAGGCGATAAAGAGTTTCAATCTTTGTGTAAGAAAGATTTCAAAGCTGACGTATAAACTTCTAGATAAAGACTTTGAGTAATAATTATATGAACCCGCGCCGGAGCGGGTTTTGTTTTTCGCCCGCCTTTTGAGGTCGCGCGCGTCTCGAACTGGTACGGGCGCTTGACAAGAAATTCGCGCCGACTATAATTCTAATTACGAATGAATATTAAAGATTTTCTCACTCATCTTGGCGGATAGGCGCGTTTAAATTTTTTTAAACGAAGAAGGCCTGCCCCGAGAGCAGGTTTTTTGATTGAGCCGACAGAGCGAAGTCCTTTGAAAAATAAAAAAACGAATTTTAACGCACAAAGATAGACGCTGCCACATTCGGTGGCAACGTAAAATTTTTTGTAGGTATAAGTAAAATAAGTAATTTATCTGTTAGTAAACAGAATTGGTTACAAAGGGCTTATAGTGGATGCCTAGACATCAAAAGGCGACGAAGGACGCGGCGGAGCGGCGATACGTCTCGGGGAGGTGCGTAGCAACCTGTGATCCGGGAATTTCCGAATGGGGAAACCTAACGCAGTAAACCTGCGTTGTCCCGAACTTGATTCGGGGCGCGTACCCGCTGAAGTAAAACATTTCAGTAAGCGGAGGAGGAGAAAATAATAATTATTCCTTAAGTAGCGGCGAGTGAAAGAGGAATAGCCCAAACTTTATCTTGTTTCCGACAAGATCGCGGAAAATCGCGGAACGAACGCGGATCAAGCGGAATTAATTTTCTGCGCGGTTTAGCGTAAAGTCCGTGTAAATCGGCGGTCTCGCCGGAGGCGAGATGGAGGGTTACAAGAAAGAGACATCTTCGAGCTTGAAAAGCTTTGAGCTTGAAGGAAAAGTTACAAAATTGTTTGTTAATCGAAGTTTTTGGAAAGAAACGCCACAGAGGGTGAAAGCCCCGTAGTTGAAAACAAACAATCTTTTCGTTTCTTTTCTTAAGTACCTCGAGGAAAGAGAGCTTCGAGGGAATTTGCCAGGACTATCTGGTAAGGCTAAATACTTTTGATGATCGATAGTGAACTAGTACCGTGAGGGAAAGGTGAAAAGCAGGCCGGTTAGGCCGTTGAAATAGAACCTGAAACTATAAGCCTACAAGGAACCGGAGCCTAAAGCTCGAAGCAATTCGGGCGCGGGTGACGGTGTGCCTATTGAAGAATGAGCCAACGACTTTATATATACGGCAAGGCTAATTCGCTTCGGCGAAGGAGCCGTAGGGAAACCGAGTGTTAATAGCGCGCAAGTCGTATGTATAAGACCCGAAGCCAGATGAGCTTGCCTTAGCCAGGGTGAAAGCTGATGAAAATCAGCTGGAGGCCCGAACCGGTTGGTTGTTCAACACCTTCGGATGAGCTGAGGTAAGGAGTGAAAAGCTAATCGAATCTGGTAATAGCTGGTTCTCTCCGAAATAGTTTTAGGACTAGCCTTAAGGGTTTCGTTTTGGGGGTAGAGCGCTGGATGTTTGGTAAAGGGCGAAAGCTCGGCCAAACAATCAAACTTCGAATACCGAAACGTAATACCTTAGGAGTCAGACTGCGGGGGACAAGCTCCGTGGTCGCGAGGGGAAGAGCCCAGACCATCATCTAAGGTCCCAAAATCTTTGCTAAGTGTAAAAGGTAGTTTTTTGCCGGTGACAGATAGGAGGTTGGCTTAGAGGTAGCCATCCTTTAAAGAGTGTGTAACAACTCACTATTCAATGGCAAAAAGCGCCGAAAATATACCGGGGCTAAAGCAAAGTACCGAAGATATGGATTCTCTTGTCTACGACAAGACCGCGGACTATCGCGGACTAGACGCGGACTGTCGCGGAATTTTTTCCGCGCAGTTCAGCGTTATGTCAGCGAAGTCAGCGCTCTCGCCGTGGGCGGGAGAGTGGTAGGAGAGCATTTCTTAAGCATTGAAGCCGTATCCGCGAGGAGCGGTGGAGTTTAAGGAAGGGAGAATGTTGGTATGAGTAACCACAAAACCGATGAGAAATCGGTTCCCCGAAAATCCAAGGTTTCCGTGGCACTGGCAATCAACCACGGGTTAGGCGGCCCTAAGGCAATGGCGAAAGCCGCAGCTAATGGACAGCCGGTTAATATTCCGGCCCAACTGGATTATCATAATTAAGTGACGGAGGAAAAAAGATTGAGCGCCTTATTGGTTTGGCGTCGCTTCGGTCGAGATTACGCGCTTTGCGCGATATCGCGCCGCGGCGTAAGGCAAGGCATTTACCTTGCTAATTCAATTGAAGAGCCTTCCAAGAAAAGCTTAATAAAACGATATTCCAGTTTCCGTACCGTAAACCGACACTGGTGGGTGAGGCGAGAAGCCTAAGGGGAACGAGTGAGTCCTTGTTAAGGAACTCGGCAAAAAAGCGGTCGTAAGTTAGCGATAAGACCTGCCTGTCCGCATCACACGGCGTGTGATGCGGGAAATTCGAAATTCTAAAATCGAAATTCTAAACAAAATCAAATTACCAAAATATAAAATTTAAAAAGTTTTGGATTTTAAATATTTGGGTTTTGGTGATCATTTCGGATTTAGGATTTAGCGCTTCGAATTTCCCGCATAGCGCTTCGCGTGATGCGGGTAGGTTGCAACAAAAGTGTCCCTAGCGACTGTTTACCAAAAACACAGCTCCCTGCAAACTCGCAAGAGGATATATAGGGGGTGACGCCTGACCGATGCGAGAAGGTTAACGGTGGCGGTCGTGCCGCAAGGTACGGCTGACTGCCCGAAGCCCTCGTCAATGTCAGCAGTAACTATAACTGTTCTAAGGTAGCGCAATTCCTTTCCGGGTAAGTTCCGGAGCGCACGAAAGGCGTAACGACTGGGGAACTGTCTCAACAAGGAGCTCGGTGAAAATGCGATTCCCGTGAAGACGCGGGGTACCTGCAGCGGGACGAAAAGACCCCGGAAGCTTTACTATAGCTTGGTATTGGCTTTAGGGTTTTTATGCGTAGTGTAGTGGGGAGGCTTTGAAGCTTCGATTTCGGTCGGAGTGGAGCCGACAATGAAACACCCATCTTAAAAATTTTAAAATCTAACCTTGACGGAAAAAACGGCAGGGAACAGTGCCTGGCGGGTAGTTTAAATGGGGCGTTTTCCTCCTAAAAAGTAACGGAGGAGTTTATTAAGGTCAGCTTGGCGCGGATGGAAATCGCGCTGGACGTGTAAAGGCATAAGCTGGCTTAACTGCGAGACTTGCAAGTCGAGCAGGTGCGAAAGCAGAACTTAGTGACCCGACAACGATATAAAAAGGAGTTTTTAATTTCTTTTTATGCTTTATAGGAAGGTTGGAGACATCGGATAAAAGCTACTCCGGGGATAACAGGCTAGTGAAGTCCGAGAGTTCCTATCGACGACTTCGCTCGGCACCTCGATGTCGGCTCGCCACAGCGCGGGGGTGGAGAAGCTCCCAAGCGTTTGGCTGTTCGCCAATTAAAGTGGCACGTGAGCTGGGTTCAGACCGTCGTGAGACAGGTCGGTCTCTCTCTGCTGCA
>CAZODS010000005.1:0-17595 GCA_964578705.1 uncultured Candidatus Saccharibacteria bacterium | reverse complement strand
GACAGGTCGTTGAAGCGGCCGGGATTTATTTTCTGGGCTATTATTTTTGGCCGCAAGCCTTCAATTATAACTCCCGAATGGACTACATTTCCCCGTTTGTCTATCAAAATGGCGCCGTCAAAATTGACGGTCGCCGAAACATCGCGCCGGCTGACGCGCCTTTTGCCGAGCTTTATTATGTTGATGTGGTGTTTTTCGAACAAGTCCTGGGTTTTGTCGGAAATATCGGTTGATTTATTCCATTTTTTCCGCCAGCCCAAAATAACAAAAAGCCCGAATTTATTATGGCGGCGTTTCCTGATATTCAAAATCAGTTCGGCTAACGCGATTTTCAAATCAGGGGAAAGCGCCACTTTCGATTCATCAAAAATCCCTTTTAATTTCTTATCTGGACAGGGGGCGTTTCTTTTAGTCGGGCTCATGTAACTGTATTGTATCACGGCAAGGATTAAACGGCGATGTCGCAAGTCGGGATTTTTGCTTGATTACCATCTTTTTCCGTGCTATGACTATTTCAGAGTATTTAAAATTTCAAAAAGGAGAAAAAGATGGAATGGAAGAAAATGAAAGCCGAATGCGGCTCGGATATATTCGTTTGGTATAATCCGTTGAATAAAAGCGCCGCAATAAGCGCTACGGTAAGAGCGGGTAGTTGCGACGAAAAATGGCCGGAGCAGGCAGGGCTTGCCCACGCCATGGAACACATAGTATTTGAAGGGACGCGTCACTTTTCCGGAAGCAAGGAGCTTACGGAGAGAATCGAATCTTGTGGTGGATCCTTAAACGCTTTCACTTCTTACGAATTAACGCATTTTTATTCCGTTCTGCCTGTGAAGTACGCCAAAAGAGGATTTATTCATCTGAGAGAAATGCTGCTTATGCCTTCTATAAATCCAAAAAATATCGAGACCGAGATGAAAAATGTCATCCAGGAAATAAAGCGAAGCAAGAATAACCCGGATAATGTTACTGAAGAGGCGTTTCTGAAAGTTATCTACGGAAAACATCCCTTTGCTCGCCCCGTGATGGGAACCGAGGAATCGGTAAACGGTTTTCGCCGAAACGATTTCCTGAAATGGAAAAAAGAAATGTATTACCCGGAAAACTTTACCTTTATTATAACCGGAGGGCTGGAGCCTCAAAAAGCCAAAGATTTGATAGACGAAATGTTTGATGTTGATCCGGTAGGCAAACTGCCTAACATCAGGAATGTTTCCGCCGATCTAGTCGGCGATACCCCAAGGTTCGTATTTGTACCCAGGAACGACTGGAAGCAAAGTCTTATTATTATAGGAACAACGATAAGTACGGGAGATTCTTCCGACACTCTAGCCCTTGATTTTTTTACGGATATGATTAACGGTCAGTCCGGTCCACTATTCCAGGAAGTCAGAACCAAAAGAGGGTTGGCCTATTCAGTTTACTCTCAAACCTATAATATTCTTAAGCTATTGAGTCCCTTAATGATTAATATCGGGACCGATCCGTCAAAATGCGAAGAAGTCGCAAAGATAGTCCGGGAAGTTATCGATAAAAGCAAAAATTCAAAGTCGCTTTTTAGAGCAGCTATGGAAAAAGTGAATGGGTCGCTGGATATCCAGATCGACGCTATTTCTCCGGAAAGAATATCCGATTCAACGGCATATAACATTATTGTTTATGGCCATCCGGTTACTTTCGAGGATATTAAGAAAAGAATTAAATCCATAACCCTCGAACAGGTAGAGGCGGCGGTTAATAAATATCTTAATCCCGACAGAATGACAACGGTGGTCGTCGGACCTAAAATTAAATAAAATATCAGAGGCGAGAAATCGCCTCTTTTTTTGATTTGATTTTTCTGCGTTAGTTTCCTAATATTCTTATAGTAATTTTTAGCGCGTTATCGGAGGGTAAAAATGAAAAAACAGAAATCCGGCAAACTGTCAGCCGAAGACAAGAAATTGGCCAAAATTTTTTACATTCCCGCGGGCAAGTCAAAAGGCCTCGCGAAAATATTTAAAGAGTTGGCCGACAAACAAGAGCGGCGCGATAAGCTTATCAAGAAAGGCCTGAAAAGGATGCGAACTACGGAACTTTGGGCGCTTCACGACCTTTTAAAAGGAAATACCGGCGTGGAGAAAAGCTTGGTTGTCGGCTGGATTTCGGAAATTTTAGTTTATAAAAAGCCGTAAGCCTAAATTAGCTCCGATTTTAAAATCGGAGCGTTTTTTTAAGGTTTGGCTAAATTAAGTTATAATTGGTTTTATGGTTAAGTACATAGTTTTAATTGGGGCCGCAATTCAGCTGTCCGGCATATTTTTTTACATCAAAGATATGTTTTCCGGCAGAGCGAAGCCAAACAGGATTACTTGGCTTTTGTGGTCGGTCGCGCCGCTCGTGGCGGCTTTCGCCGCTTTTTCCGAAGGAGTCAGATGGGCGGCCTTGCCGGTTTTTATGTCGGGATTCGGACCTCTTTTAGTTTTTATCGCTTCTTTTTTCATCAGTAAGTCTTATTGGGAGCTGGGAGTTTTTGATTATTTTTGCGGCGCCTGTTCCGCCGTCGCCCTTGTTTTGTGGTATTTGACTAAGGAGCCGAACGTCGCGATAATTCTGGCGATAGCCGGAGATGCTTGCGCGGCGGCGCCGACTTTGGTTAAGTCATGGCGGCGCCCCGAAACGGAATCGCCTTTGGCCTATATCACCGGATTAGTCGGCGTCTCAACGGCCTTTTTCGCCGTTGAAACGTTTGATTTTCCCGAGCTTGCTTTTCCCGTGTATTTAATTCTTCTTAACTGTTTGATAATTTTCTTTATTTACAGGCGAAAATTTTCCGTATCGCGCGCGGCCAATCAAAATGGCTAAAAATAATTCTTCTAAATTATCCGACGAGGAACTGGTAAAAAAATATCTAAGCGGAGACGGCGATTCGTTTGACGAGCTTGTCGAAAGATATGCCGATTATATATATAACTTTATCCACCAGTCCGTTAGCGAACGAGAATGGGCGGAAGATTTGGCTCAAGAAGTTTTCGTTAAAGTTTGGAAAAATCTCAAAAAATTCGACACCAAAAAGAAATTTAAAGTCTGGATTTTCAAAATAGCCCGCAATACGATTATTGATTTTTTCAGAAAAAGAAAAGAAATCAAATTTTCGGATTTAGAGAAAAAAGAGGAAGAGTTTGAAATTCCCGACACCGGCCCGATCCCTTCGGAAATTTTTGAGCAAAAAGAAATTCGGGAAGAAGTTAAGAAAGCGATAGACTCCCTTCCTCTTATTTATCGGCTGGTTCTTTCTTCTTACCATCAGGATGGTTTTAATTTCAGGGAAATGGCTGAAATAAGCGGTGTTTCCGCCAACACTATAAAGAGCCGTTATCGGCGTGGCTTAGCGATGCTTAAAGAAAAACTTCTTGAACGCCGCACCAAAAATAATAACTGAGCCGTATTAATGTTTAATGGATGATTTAGAACGTTTAGGTGATATAATCGGAAAAATTAAAACAAATGCTCCGGAGGGGTTCTCGGAGCGGGTTTTGTTTGCGATAGAGTCAAAAGAGCGCCGAGAAGATTTCCGGCGCGCGGCGCTTTATTCCGGGTTTGCCGCCGTTTCCGCTTTGCTTTTTTATCTCTCGGCGTCTTTTGCCGTTTCGGAATTTTACAGGAGCGGAGCGGTTCAGCTTTTATCTCTTCTTTTCTCCGATTTTCAATCAATGCTTGCCGATTGGAAAGACTTCGCTTTTTCGCTGGCCGAGTCTTTGCCGATTTTTCCGGTAATTTATGTCGTCGCGAGCGTTTCGGCGCTGATGATTTTTTTGGCGTCGGCAATATCGAATATCAAAAAAGTCGAGCAAATCAAGCGCCATTATTTAAAACATGCTTAAAGAAAAATGGTTTCGTATAACTTTAATAGCGGCCGCGACCCTCGTCGTTCTTCTTCTGACTTTCGATTTCGGGCTATACATAGGGGAAAAAAAGGAAAATTTTAATCATAGGTGGGCCGAAAATTATGGCCGGTTGTTTGGCGAACCAAGGCCGGGATTTTTCCCGCCGCCGTCCGACGCTTCTCCGGCGGGAGCCGAAATGCGCGCCTTCGGAAACGGAGGGGTGGTTTTAAAGGTTGGCAGCGATACTTTGGCGATTGAAGGAAATAATAACAACGAAAAAGTCATAGCTGTGGCCAGCTCAACCGCGATCAGGAAGCTGACCAGCGATATTAAACTTGGCGATATTAATCCGGGCGACATGGTTGTCGTCATTGGGAATCCTGATTCCAGTGGCCAGATTCAGGCGCAATTCATCAGAGTTTTCCCGCCGCAAAATTCTTTAAATGGCCAGTCGCCGGCAAACCGATGAAAAATGAAAAAATTATTTTTAAAAATTAAAAAAACAGGCGTCTTTATTTGGGGGGAGGCGATGACGCATAAATTTATCGCCGTAATTTTGGCGATTTTTATTATCGGCGGAGGATATTACGGCCTTAGCGGTTTATTTTCGGGAGAATCCGGAACGCAATACATTTTGGCGGCGGCCCAAAGAGGAACTTTAATTTCTTCTGTTTCCGCCAGCGGCCAGATTTCAATGTCAACGCAGTTGGATATCAAGCCCCAGGTTTCCGGAAACGTTATTTCTTTAGCAGTTCAGCAAGGCCAGCAAGTTAAGACTGGCCAGCTAATTATGAAGCTTGACTCCACTAGCGCGCAAAAAGCTGTCCGCGACGCCAAAGCCAATCTTGAAAGCGCCAAGCTTTCTTTGGCGAAATTAGAAGAGCCACCCACTCAACTCTCCATAACTCAGGCTCAAAACGCGCTTGCGCAGTCTCAGCAGTCGCTACAAAGCGGCCAATCTTCTTTAGTGAAAGATTATAGCGGCGGCTTCACTTCGGTTTCCGACTCATTTATAGATTTGCCCGGCGTAATGACTGGTATTAATAATATTTTATACGGCGCCAATATCAACGCTAATCAGGCGAATGTTTACGCTTATTATGATATGTCAAAAAATTACAATGCCGCCGCCGATCAGATCTTAAGCGACGCTATTAGCAGCTACCAAACTGCTCTGACTGCTTATAATCAAAACTTAAGCGATTACACCGCCGCCAACATTCATTCAAGCACGACTATTGATTCCCTGATAAACGAGACTTACAACACCACAGTATTAATATCAACAGCCGCAAGAAGCGCTAAGAATTTGCTTGATATGGCGAATAACGCGGAATCTAATATAGCGGGAGCTAAAATTCCAGCGGCTTTAGTCACTCAGGAAAATAGTATCCAAACTTACATCAGCGCGGTAAATGGTCATTTAAACGATTTACTTGGCGCGGAAAACAATATTCAAGACGATAATAACGCCATAGCCACCGCCGAAAATAATATTACGGCAGATACCCAATCTTTGCAGGAACTGCAAGCCGGCGCGGACCCCTTAGCCATTCAATCGGCGCAGCTTTCTGTCCAGCAGGCGCAAAACGCGCTTACGGACGCCGAAGAAACGCTGGCTGAGTATTCAATAATCGCTCCTTTTGACGGCGTGATAGCTCAAATCAATGTTATTGTCGGCGATCCGGCTTCTCCTGGTTCCGCTGTCGCGACTATTATTACCAGCAAAAGCATTGCCGATGTTTCTCTGAACGAAGTCGATGCCGCCAAGGTTAAGCCCGGAGACAAGGCGACGGTCACATTTGACGCTTTACCGGACTTGACGATAGCCGGAACAGTTTCCGAAATAGATACTATCGGTACCGTCAGCCAGGGAGTTGTTAATTACGGAGCGCAGATTTCTTTAGATACTCAAAACAGCCAGATTAAACCCGGAATGAGCGCGACCGCGGATATCATTACCAATGTCGACCAAAATGTTTTAATAGTTCCCAACTCCGCTATAAAATCTTTGGGAAGCGTCAGTTATGTTGAAGTTTTAGACGCGGCAACCAGTTCCTTGGCTGTTTCACAAAATGGCCAATACGCAGTTGTTTCTTCGGTTGCTCCGCGAAGGCAAACGGTGCAGACAGGAAACGCCAATGATTCGGATACCGAAATAACGAGTGGTCTGAACGAAGGCGATTTGGTCGTCGTGCAATCTACGGCCGCTTCCGTTTCGAGTCAGTCGGCGCGCGGCGGCGCGCAGGGAGGAGGCTTTAGGGCTTTCGGATTGTAAAATTTCCGTTTTAATTTGAACGCTAGTCAAATTATGATTGATTGTAAAAATATAACCAAGATTTATAAAAACGGAGACGTGGAAACGTTGGCCCTGAAAGATATTTCTTTTGATATTGGAGAAGGAGAGTTCGTTGCTATTATGGGCGCTTCCGGGTCGGGCAAATCGACGCTGATGCATATTATCGGCGCCCTTGATAACCCGACCTCCGGAAGCTATGAGTTGGACGGCAAAGACGTTTCCAAGCTTTCCGACGACGAACTGGCCGATATTCGGAAAAACAAGATAGGTTTTGTTTTTCAGGCTTTTAATCTTTTGCCGAGAGCAACGGTTTTAAGGAACGTGAAATTGCCGCTGATTTACGCCGAAATTTCTGATGTAAAGCGAAATGAACTGGCGCGGGAAGCGCTTACTGCTTCGGGACTTTCCGAAGACAGATGGGGGCATCTTTCCAACCAGCTTTCCGGAGGGCAG
Organism: uncultured Candidatus Saccharibacteria bacterium; assembly: GCA_964578705.1. GTDB lineage: Bacteria > Patescibacteriota > Minisyncoccia > UBA6257 > 2-01-FULL-56-20 > JAMDBA01. The sequence continues at coordinate 10,977 of CAZODS010000005.1, read as the reverse complement.
ATGCAGAGAGTCGCCATTGCCCGGGCGCTCGTCAATAATCCCAGCATTATCTTGGCCGACGAACCGACGGGAAATTTGGATTCCAAAACCGGCGAAGTGGTTCTGGGAACATTTCAGGAGCTTAACGAGAAAAAGCGTCACACGATAGTTTTAATTACTCACGAACTTTACGTCGCCGAACATGCCGACAGAATTATTCATCTTCAGGATGGCGTTGTTTTGAGCGATAAGAAAAATCATCAAAAGCGGACGGTCAATCATCGCTATTATGAAACTGCCTGATTTATTGGAGGAAACATATTTTTCCCTGACGGTTAACAAAGTCAGAACCGGGCTGACGATGCTTGGTATTATTATCGGCATCGGTTCGGTTATCGCTATGGTTTCAATAGGCCAGGGCGCTCAGGGTTCAATAGAAGCAAGTATTCAATCCATAGGTTCTAATCTCATTATTGTAACGCCCGGGGCGGCGAGAGGAGTTGGAATGCAGATTAGCCAGGGAAGGGGTTCGGCTCAAACGCTGACGCAAGCCGACGCGGACGCTATCGCCGGCCAGGTTTCTTTTATTTCGGCGATAGCTCCGGAAATAGACCATCAATATCAGGTTACGGCAAAAGGAACCAATACCCGCGTTCAGGTTGTAGGAACGGTCGCTTCCTATCCCTCTGTCCGCAACATCCAAATTGCCGGCGGTTCTTTTATAACAGATCAAAACATCAATAATTTCGACAAGATAGCCATTCTCGGTCCGCAGGCGGCCAGCGATCTTTTTAATTCCAGCAGCACTGATGTAATAGGCCAGACCATTCGCATCAATAATATCGATTTCAGAGTTGTCGGCGTAACCCAGGCGAAGGGAGGCGGCGGTTTTGGCAGTCAAGACGATATGATTTTTGTTCCGATTTCAACCGCTCAAAGATATCTGGAAGGCGATACTTATGTTTCCGAAATAAGCATTCAGGCCCAGGACCAAAATTCGATGGCTTCGGTCCAGAATCAGATTACCGGCCTTTTGCTTTCGCGGCACAATATTGCCAATCCCCAGCTGGCGGATTTCAGCGTTCTTAACCAAAACGATATTGTGGCGACCGCTTCGTCGGTTACCAACACTTTTACTATTTTTTTGGCGGCCATTGCCGGAATATCTCTTCTTGTCGGCGGCATCGGTATTATGAATATGATGCTCACTACCGTAACGGAAAGGACGCGGGAAATCGGCCTGCGGAAATCAATCGGAGCTAAAAGGAAAGATATCAGCGCGCAGTTTTTAACCGAATCGGCCGCGCTGACTTTCATCGGCGGTTTTATAGGCGTAGTTCTTGGCTGGCTAACGGCGCTTTTGGTCTCTCGGTTTGCGGGAATAGCGACGCAAGTATCGTGGTTGTCGGTTGTTCTGGCTTTCGGGGTGTCCGCCGCCATTGGAATTATTTTCGGATATTATCCGGCCCGCCAGGCGGCGAGCCTTAATCCGATTGAAGCCTTGCGATATGAATAAAATATTTAAAAATCGCGCCGATTTTATCGGTTCCGTTTTTTGCTTTCGCGCCTATATATTTTTGAGCTTCTTTTGAGGTTCAAAGTGAGGATGTATAGGCGCGGGAGTTTAAAAGGTCGGTTGGTTGTTTTTAAAAATATAAAAATGAAAAAAATTTACGTTATAATTATTGCCGTAGCCGCCGCTGTTATTTTCGGCGGAACCGGATTTTGGTTCGGTACGATCTATGGCGGAAAAAATATTTCCGGAAATCAGGCCTATCAAAACCAAGGCGGGCAAAGAATCTTCAACCGGACGGGAGCGGGAGTGACGACGGGACAAATCGTTTCTTTTGACGATAAAAGTATAACCGTTCAGGATAGAAGCGGTAATTCCAAAATCATATTTTATTCTTCAAGCGTGCCGATAAGTAAAATGGCTTCAAGCTCGGCGCAGGATTTTTCCAACGGCGAAGATATAACGGTGATAGGCAGTCAGAATTCTGACGGCAGCATTACCGCTCAGTCTATCCAAATCAGGCCGGCTTTGCCGAATCATTCGCCGGGGGTAAGCGGCCAGTAAGCGGGACTAAAAAATCTTCCAGCTTTAGCTGGAAGATTTTTTTAAATAATACGACAGCAGCCGCTCTTTTATTCGCTTATGCGTGAATACCTCGGGCGTTAGCCCGGGGATGAGAGCGCGGATGCTTTGAAGCTCTAATAGAGCTTTGAGGAGCGCTTCGGCGGACTCCGCCGAAGAAACACAGGATACCGCGGGCGTCCTCCTTCGCCAGGGCTTCGGATGGACGGATAGGCTCGTGGAGCTTCATTTTTTAATCATGTTATAATTAAATTGTTGGAAATATAAAGATATAAAAATAAAATGAAAAACTTTATTTTGGGAATTGTGGTGGCGGCAGTTGTTATCGGTGGCGCCTATGCCATTTGGAATATCGCTTATCAGAAAGGCGCTTCAAGCGCGCCGGTGGCCGCTCCAGTTTCCTCTCCGGCGGCAAATCAGTCTTCGCCGGCGGCGACAACTCTTTCGGAACAGCCGAACCAGGCCGTTTTTAACGAATATTTTTCGGACGTTTCTTTAATGAAACTTCCGGCTGGCGCGGCTGTTTCTCCGGCTTCGGTTATTAAAACGAGCATTTTTAATTTTTCGGCGGGCGATAAGTTTTGCGTTTCTTTCGATGCGCTTAAGGCGATTCCCGTCAGTTCTTACGCTGAAGCGATTTATAATACAAATTCAAAAACCTATGCCATCAAAAGGCAGAACGGGCACGTGGCGCTCCAGGCGGGCGGAAATATGGGTTGCGAGGATTTGCTTATCGGACCAAACAGTTATATCCAGTCCGGCAATTACGAATACAAGCTTTACGTCAATAATATTCTGACGGCGGTTTTGCCTTTTCGGGTTCAGTAAACTCTCCCATCTTTTTGTAATAATAGGCGATAATCAATGGCATTGTTAATTTTATGAAAATAGATAAATATAAATTTCTATCCAAAAAGATTAGAGGGTAAATTCTCTTGTGAAAATTTTAAATTTGAGTCGTGGAGTTTTACTGGCGGATAACGTTAAAATTCCCAAAAATTATTTTGAAGAAGCGATGGGGCTGATTGGCAAAGGAAAAGCCGAACCGATGCTTTTCAAAACTCGCTGGGGGATTCACACTTTCGGCGTCAGGTTTCCGATAGACGTCGTTGTTTTCGATAAAAGCGGCGTGGTTATGAAAATAAAAACCGGCCTTAAATCAAATAGATTTTTCTTTTGGAATCCTAAATTTATGAATATTCTGGAATTACCTGAAGGCGAGATAAAAAAATCCGGCCTGAAAATCGGAGATAAGTTGGAAATTAAATAATTTCCGGCGCCGGTTATCCGGCGGTCGTTGTCGAGACGGATACTTTTTCCATTATTACCGGCTGAAGAGGCCGGTCGTTTGAATCTACGGAAACGTTGCCGATGGCGTCAACTATATCCTGGCCGCTGACGATTTTTCCGAAAATCGTGTAGTTATGCGGCAGAGGCGTGTCTTTAAGCATAATGAAAAACTGGCTGCCGTTGGTGTTTGGTCCGGCGTTAGCCATTGCCACCACGCCTGTTTGGTATCCGGCTTGGTATGACGGCGTGTTTTGATTAAGCTCGTCTGCAAACTGGTAGCCGGGTCCGCCCGTGCCGCAGGCGCCTTTGCTTCTTGCGGGCGTGCAATTGGGGTCGCCGCCCTGTATCATAAAGCCGTTGATAACGCGGTGGAAAGTCAGGCCGTCGTAAAATCCTTTTTGCGCTAGATCAATGAAATTTTTAACCGTTTTGGGCGCGTCAGAATCGTAGGTTTGGAATTTAATTTCTCCGTAGTTTGTTTGAATGGTTATTAAATGAGATGACATAATTTTTGGCGCCGATATTTGGCCGGCGTTATTGGCGGTTTCCGGCCGGTTTATTTTTTGATAAACATAATTTCCGCCTATCAGAATAATTAAAGCAAATATTATAAATAAAATTAAGCTTTTACCCATATTTTCTAAAATACCAAAACCTATTTTTTTATCAAGGGAAATGTTTTAAAATATGGAAGATGTTAATTGACGATGTTGAAATCAAAATAGCCGCCGGCGATGGCGGAAAGGGGGCGGTGGCTTTTAATAAAAATTTGATGAGCCTGGGTCCGGTCGGCGGGAGCGGCGGGAGCGGCGGAAACGTTTATTTTGAAGGCGTTTCCGATTTGAGCGCGCTCAACCAGTTTCGATTCAAAAAAGAGCTTCGCGCCGAAAACGGAAAAGACGGGCGGGGGCAATTCAGGGATGGCTCCGACGGAAACGACTTGGTCTTAAAAGTGCCGGTAGGGACGGTTGTCCATAATCTTGATAAAAAAACTGACGTTGAAGTCGTTAAAATCGGCGAAAAAGTTTTGGTTGCCCAGGGCGGACATGGCGGCAAGGGTAATTTTTTGTTTCGCTCTCCGAAAAATACTTCACCCAAAAGGTTTCAATATGGCCTGCCGGGAGAAAATTTCCGGCTTCGGCTTGAGCTAAAACTTATTGCCGATGTCGGTTTTGTCGGTTTGCCTAATGTTGGTAAAACCAGCCTGCTGAATAAACTCACCCGCGCCAGCGGCAAGGTTGCCAATTATCCTTTTACAACTCTGGAGCCGAATCTCGGAGTTTATTATGAATTGATTTTGGCGGATATTCCCGGGCTTATTGAAGGCGCCTCCAGAGGCAAGGGGCTGGGAATAAAATTTTTGCGCCACATCGAAAGAACAAAAGTAATTTTTCATTTTATTTCGGCGGAATCGGAAAATCCCGCCCAAGATTACAAAACCATCAAAAAAGAACTTAAAAATTATAACGACGCTTTGGCTAAAAAAGAGGAATACTTATTTTTAAGCAAAATCGACCTTGTTTCGCCGGCCGATCTGGAAAAGAAACTAAAAGCGCTTAAAAAACTGAATCCTTCGGCGATAGCCATATCTATTTACGAAACAGACAGCCTGGAAAAAGTAAAAAAAATCCTGAACGAAATTATCGGGAAAAAAATCGAAACAACCGATAAACAATCAAACTGATGGCTTTGGATAAATTTTCGGAAATTTATAAAAAACTCAACAAGGGACAGAGGCTGGCCGTGGACAGCATCGAGGGGCCGGTAATGGTGGTAGCCGGACCGGGGACGGGCAAAACCAAGATTCTAACATTAAGAATCGCCAATATTTTGAAAGAAACCCAGGCCGAGCCGGAGAATATTCTGGCCTTGACTTTTACCGAAGCCGGAGCGGCCACTATGCGCCAGCGGCTCCTGGAAATAACCGACGATTCTTCCGCGGCCTATCATACCGTCATCAACACTTTTCACGGTTTTTGCAACGATATAATTAAAAATTATCCCGAGAAATTTCCAAAAATAATCGGCTCTCAAAACATCAACGAAGTTGAGCAGGTGAATATTATTAAAGAAGCTATTTCCGCTCTGCCGTTGAAACGTCTCAATCCTTTCGGCAATCCGCTTCACTACGTCAGAGATATTTTGAAGGCAATCGACGACTTGAAAAAAGAAGAAATTTCGCCTGCGGATTTTGAAAAAATAAACGACAAGGAAGCCAAAAAATTTGAAGCCGATGAAAACGCTTACCACGTTAAAGGCGCGCGTAAGGGTCAGATGAAGGGCGAATACAAAAAGCTTTTTGAGGAAATACAAAAAAACGCCGAATTGGCGGAAATTTACCGCTATTACGAAAATAAGCTTTCCCAGTCAAAGCTTTACGACTATAACGATATGATTTTGGAGGTTTCAAAAGCGCTTTTAAGAAATAAGAATTTGCTTTTAATCCTGCAGGAACAGTACCAATATATTCTGGTTGATGAACACCAGGATACCAATGCCGCCCAAAACAAAATAACGGAACTTCTCGGTAATTTCCACAAAAATCCGAACATTTTCGTGGTCGGCGACCAAAAGCAGGCGATTTTCCGTTTTCAGGGCGCCGGTTCGGAAAATTTTAAATATTTTAAAAAAATTTATCCCGAAGCCAAACAAATAATACTGGAACAAAATTACCGTTCAACTCAATTAATTCTGGATTCGGCCGAGAGCGTAATCGCCGGAGAAAGAAAGCTTAAATCAAATGCCGGCTTTAAGGGAGAAAAAATGTCGGTCGGGGCTTTCTCCAGCCCCGAGGCGGAATGCTATTCCGTCGCCAAAGATATAGATGAAAAAATAAAATCAGGCGTTTCTCCCGAACAGATGGCCGTTATTTACCGCGACAACAAAGACGCCCGCCCATTTGTTTCAATGTTTGAAAAAATCGGCATTCCTTTTTCCGTCGAATCCGACCAAAACATTTTAACCGATAACGATATCCGCAAAATTTTATCGGTCTTAAGGGCGGTTGAAGATTTCGGTTCCGAAGAAAAGTTGCTCGAAGCAATGCATGTCGATTTTTTTAAGATAGAGCCTCTGGATATTTATAAAATTATCAGCTTCGCGGCTAAAAACAAAAAATCGGTTTTTGAAATTATTAAATCCGAAAAAGAGCTTAAAAACATCAAAGCCGAAAATCCGGCCGGGATTTTCGATTTTTACAAAAAGATGTCTCACTGGGCAAAAGAAGCCAAAAACAAAGCCCTGCCCGAATTTTTCGAGGAATTGGTCAGAGAGTCGGGCTTTTTGGCTTATATCATTAAAAAATCAGATTCGGCCGAAAAAATGGAAAAAATCAACGGCCTTTTTGATGAAATAAAAAATTTAGCCGAAAGGCACAAAAACAGCGTTCTTAGAGATTTCCTTGATTATCTGAATATTTTGGAGACCCATAATTTACTTCTTAAAAAAGGCGGCAATCTTGAAATTGCCGGCCGGGTTCGCCTGATGACGGCTCACCGCTCTAAGGGACGGGAATTTGAATATGTTTATATCGTAAACGCTTTTGATGGGCATTGGGGCAACAGGCGCCACGCCGATCTTATCAATTTACCGGCCTCAATTTATTTTCGCTCCGGCGAATTATCGAAAAAAGAAGCCTCTGACGACGATGAGCGGCGGCTTTTTTACGTCGCCTTAACCCGCGCCAAAAAAGGGGTGGAGATAACTTATTCAAAAATTAGCGCTTCCAAAACCGAGCAGTTGCCGTCGCAATTTATCCAGGAAATAAAACCGGAGCTGATTAATTCCATTGATACCACAGAATATGAAACTAAATTCAGGGCGGACAAAGCAATCATTTTCGCTCCGCCTCTGGTTTCGGGCATTAGTGTTAAAAATAAGGAATTCGTCAGGCAGATTTTTTTGAAAAACGGCCTGTCGCCAACCGCTTTAAACAATTATTTAAAGTGTCCTTGGAATTATTTTTACGCGAATCTTTTACGGCTGCCGGCGGCAAAAGAAAAAAGTCAGATTTATGGCACGGCCGTTCATGAAGCGCTTAAGGATTTTTTTATTGCTAAGCCAAAAAGCAGAAAATTGCCGGGCAAAGATTTTCTACTTAAACGTTTTGCTTATTATCTTGAAAAAGAATCGTTGAATTTTAAAGACACCGAGAGGTTCTTAGAAAGAGGCGAACGCGCTTTGGGAGGTTATTTTGACGAACTTAAAAAAAATCGACAGCAGAGAAACGTTATTGAATTTAAAATCGAAACCCAATTATCGCCTAATTTAAAAATAACGGGCAAGCTGGATAAAATAGAAATTTTAAAAACCAATTCCAATGGTTTGTTTGAGGTGAATGTCGTTGATTACAAAACCAGCAAGCCTAAAAGTCGCGGCGAAATAGAGGGCTTAACCAAAAACTCAAATGGAGATATTAAGAGGCAGCTGGTTTTTTATAATTTGCTTCTGAACAAGTATAAAGACGGCAAGCGCTACAAAATGATTTCCGGCGAAATTGATTTTATCGAGCCGGACGAAAAGGGGAGGTATAAGAGGGAGCTGTTTTCTATTGATAAAATCGAGACAAATAAATTGGAGGAGCTTATTAAAAAAACGGCTAAAGAAATTTTGAATCTGGAATTTTGGGATAAGGGCTGCGAAAAAAAGGGCTGCAAATTTTGCGCTTTGCGTAAAGCGATGGATTAAATTATAATTAATAAGTCGACAATTCCCGTTTTAAAATTTCTAACGGGATAAAAACATAAATAAATTTCTATATGATTATTTATTGGATAGTCGCAGGGGTCGTTGTAATTATTTTAATTTGGGTCGTTGCCGTCTTTAATTCGCTGATTGTTAAAAAAAATCGCGTTAAAAACGCCTGGGCTGATGTTGATGTCCAGCTCAAAAGGCGGTACGATTTGGTTCCTAATCTGGTAGAGACGGTTAAAGGGTATAAAAATTACGAAGCGTCGGTTTTGGAGACTGTTACCCAAACAAGAACAAGCGCGATTAACGCCCAGGCCGGCGGCGTCGCGGCCAGGGCTCAGGCCGAAAACGCCTTTTCGGGCGCCTTAAAAAGCCTTTTCGCTGTTGCTGAAAATTATCCCGACCTGAAAGCCTCGGAAAATTTCCAAAAACTCCAGGATGAACTGACTTCTCTTGAAGACGACATTCAATCGGCGCGGCGCTATTATAATGCCGCCGCCAGGGAAATGAATAACGCTGTTCAGGTTTTTCCCGCCGATATCGTGGCCGGCATTTTCAGCTTCAAGCAATCGGAATTTTTCGGCGCGGAAGAAAGCGAAACGCAGCCCGTCAAAGTTTCCTTTTAAACCAAAACATAAATATGAAGCCAAAAAGCGCTGCCAAGTTTTTTATCGCTTTCGGTGTACTATTGGCTGTTTTTAGTTTCTGGCATTTCGCGCTGGCGGATGCCGAGTCGATAAATAATTTCAGCGCCAGAATGGCCGTTCAGAGCGACGGCTCGGTTCTTGTTTCCGAGGCCATAACTTATGATTTCGGCTCCAATGAACGCCACGGAATTTATCGCGATATACCTTTAACTTCTCAAAATGGCCCCGATTTAAGCATTGCGGTTGACGGCGTTTCCGATGAGTCCGGACGTCCTTACCAATATGCGGTTTCCCGGACCGGCAATATTTTGGAAATAAAAATAGGCGACTCAAATACTTTGGTCAGCGGAGTTAAAACTTATATCATCAATTACAAGGTTTATAACGCTATCAGAACATTCAGCGATCATCAGGAACTTTATTGGAATGTTACCGGAAATGGATGGCAGGTTGGAATCCAAAGCGCCGCCGCCGCCATCGCCCTGCCTTATTCTCCGGCTACCAGCGCGCAAATGGCTTGTTTTACCGGCTTGGCGGGCAGTACGGAAAAAGCCTGTTCTTTCAGCCAGATCGGAAAAACTATTGATTATTCAGCCAGCCGACCGCTTAGCGCCGGCGAAGGCTTAACTATTGTTCTTGGCCTGCCGTCAAACTACATCACTTCGTTTGCCGCCGCTCCGGCGCAATCTTATAGTATCAATACGCCGCCTATAAATTCTCAATCTTTTGTAATATTAATGATAAGCTTTTCCGCTATAGCTATTCTTATGATTATTTTTTCTATTTTTATGAGGCGTATCGGCTCAAAAAATATAAAGACCAATCCTCTTATTCCCAAAGAATTAAAACATCAGCCTGTGGTTGTTGCGTATAATCCGCCCGACGATCTAAAGCCGATCGAAGTCCAGTGCCTTTTAGACAGGGAAGTAGAGGCTACTGGAGTTTCGGCGACTATTATAGACCTGGCCGTCAGGGGCTATATTAAAATACGCTATATCTCCGAAACTGTCGCTTTTATATTAAAGGAGAAAAGCTTTGAGCTGGTAAAAACAAAAGAAGGCTCCGATTTGGTTTTGCCGGCGGATAAGATTGTGTTTAACCTGCTTTTTTCCGGACGAGATAGCGTTAAACTGGGTGATCTTGGCAAGTATAAAATTATTTTTATGGATACGTTCAAGGAAATTCAGAGCGATACCGAGCAACTTATGACCGACAAAGGTTATTTCGATCCGGGCAGAGAAAAATACTCGAATTTTTTAAAATATTTAATCAGCCAGCCGATCCTGGCTTTGTTTAAAAAACTGACGCCGACCGGAATTTCCGCCGTCGCCAAGATACTGGGCTTTAAGGAGTTTCTACAGTTGACCGAAAAAGACCGGCTGGCGCTGCTTGATGCCCCGAATTTGGAGCCGCAAATGTTTGAAAAATTCCTGCCTTATGCGATGGTGCTTGGCGTTGAAGGCAAATGGGCGGCAAAATTCGAAAATATTTATAATATCGCGCCAGTTTGGTACGAGGGGCAGACGGGAGTCGGCTTTAACAGCATCGCGCTGGCGCAAAACCTGGCTCTTTTTAACGGCTCTTTTAGCAATGTTCTCGGCGCGGCCACAAGCAGCGGCTTCGCGGGCGGCGGTTCCGGCGGCGGTTCCGGCGGAGGAGGCGGGGGCAGTTGGTAGTTCGGCGCGTTGAGCGCCGGAGAAATAAGTAAATTGACCTTTAAATCAACCGGCGGTATAACTTAAATAGGTAATTTGAAAATTCATCTTTCCAAAGTTTCTACGACAAAACTTTGGAGGGACAAAAAGGGGGAATCGAGTGGGTGCGGTATTTGGCCTGATGTTAAATCTGGTTATTTTGTTTTTCGTTATCAAAATTATCGAAGGATTATTGAATCCTATTGGCGCGCTGTATTTTAAGAGAGAATTCAAATTGCTGAAATGGTTATTTATTATAACTTTTTCGGCGCTGGCTTTTTCTAAATTGACTTACTGGACGGGCATAGGAATGAATTCTTTCGTAATGTCCGAGAACGGCGGGAAGATGCCGGTCGACCCTTCGGTCGCTCCCCCGAAAATCAGGAAATATTTTACGGATTATAAAAATGATCCGAGACATCGGCCGTATGACCCGTCGAAAACAAAGTATTATTTTTTGATTGATAGGTTTTATGGTTTTAACGAGGGTCTGCCCTGTATTTATTCTATCGGCGATACGTTAATTATAAAAAGCGTCGATATAGAGTTTTTCGTGATATATTGGTTTGTCTGGCCGGCCATA
>CAZODS010000004.1:3868-18734 GCA_964578705.1 uncultured Candidatus Saccharibacteria bacterium | reverse complement strand
TGGCCGATGAACGAAGGACAGGGAACGGTGGCGTATGACCAGAGCGGGTTTGGGAATAATGGAACTCTTTCTACCGGCGGTACAGGCTTGCCTCAATGGACGACGGGCTGCTATCTAAATAATAATTGTTTAAGTTTCAATGCGGCTAGCAGCAGTTATATAATATCTTCTCAATTCGTTTATGTTCCAAAAAGCATTACCTTAATTGGCTGGGTTTATCCTGCTAGTGCTGGCGGGATAGTGTTTTCGGAACTTGGGCAAACAACGCCCAATATTGGTTGGCATGATTCAAATTTCGAAATAGAAACAAATAACACGGCAAAAGCTTGCGCTTACATGGGATCGGAAATCTGCGTCGTAGCAGGCAGCAGTATAAATTATAATAATTGGTATGAAATTGCGTTAACATACGAATCCGCCACCAAACAACTGATTGGATATATAAATGGCGTTCAAGGTGGAATTGCGAGCGGCGTCAAGAATTATCCGGGTAACTTATATTATGGATTAGGAAACGCCGACAACCTCAACGGGGGAGACGGGAATTATTATAGTGGATTACTAAGTGGAGTACGTATTTACGGTCGCGCCTTAACCAAGTCTCAAATCCAATCAATTTACAACGCCAAACAGTAGGACATAGATACAGATGGCTACTGATTAATACGGATTTTATCGGTATAAATCTGCGCCTTAGATCGCAAATCAATTTATTTTATGCCTATTTTTATTAAGTGGTATAATAAATATATGAAAAAATTAATATATTTATTGATAGTTATCGCGGTAGTCGCGGCAATCGCGGCGCTGTGGATATTTTTCGGTTCCGCTCCCAAGGCCGTCGCGCCGGCCTCATCAAGCCAAACTTCTTCGGCGCTTTCGGTTAAGTCGGCCTATTTTGACGAAAAAACCAATTCCACTCTGGGAACTTACTTAACCGATAATAAAGGAATAACGCTTTACACATTCACGCACGACTTAAACGGCGTGAGTAATTGTACCGGCGCATGCCTTCAAAAATGGCCGCCGTACGGGCCGGGCGTAAGCGCTACTGGCGCCACCTCCATCAATTTGCCGATGCTTCCGGAGAACGTCGGCGCTATAAAAGGAAATAACGGGATGATTCAGCTCACCTGGAAGGGAGCGCCTCTTTATTATTATTTCCAGGATAAAGCGCCGGGCGATGCGTTTGGCGAAGGAATTTTGGGCGCTTGGTACGTCATTAAGATTTAGCGGGCTTTTTAATTTGAATAAAGGGGCGGATTTTAATCGACCGAAGTTTTGATTTTCGGCTTGCTTTCCTTTTTGGTTATTTAGTGTTATCATAAATATAGGTATTTTTTGAAAAAGGAGCGTAAAAATGAGATTAAAAACACTGGTTTTGGCGGTTTTGATTGTTTTGGCGGTTCCGATTATCGGGGAAAAATCCGGTTTGGCGATGGCTTCGGATTTTCAATTCATCAATAATGGGAAAAACCATTTATCTTTTACCTACTATCCCACTAAAGAAAATCAGTATATCGGCTGGGAGGCGAATGAAGGCGGAAGCGTCAGGCTTGCGCAGTGGAGGGGTCTGTTTTTCGGATTTGCCGGAGATATCAGGGTTATTTCCCGCGACCGGCCGTTCGGCGTTGACTTCGACACTATCAACTTTCGGCTGCAGCCTCTTTTGGGTTACGCCATCAATGACAATCAGGAAGTTAAGTTCGGATGGTATCACTGGAGCGAGCATTATTATCATGATCGGCCGGTAGGCAATATCAATATGCTTGATGTCGCTTACGATAAATCGGCGCTGAACGATTCGCCCGACGAAATTCATTTTTTGGCCGCGGATCGCTACGCTTATAATAATTATCCGCTGACTTGGATGGTACAAACTTATTACGGCAGGATTTTCGTTAATGGTTACGTTGAGCCGTCTATTTCTGCCAGTTTATATAGGTATAACCGCCATTATCAAGGAACGGAAGACTTAGCTTTCAATTTCCGGCCGGCAAAAAATGATTCGGTCGTTATATCGGTTGGTTATAAATTTGGCGACGAGTCGATTATTCTGTTTCAGCCAAACGGCCCATATCTTAGCCTTTCGCTGAATTGGTGATTTTTATCCCGCTCTTTTATATTTTATAAGAGCGGGATTTTATTTTACGGCAAGCGATTATTGACATGAATTTATTTATCTTTTATGCTCAAAAGCAGAACATTTAAAAATATTCCGCTTTAAATAAGCGGTTCAAAAGGAGGGACGATGAATAAGCATAGCTTATTAGACCTGGCAAGAGAAGCGAGTCTTATTGAAAGATTAAAAGAAGAAAATCCCGATTTTTTTACCGACCCGATAAATATCGGAGGCCGGTACCTTAAGGATGTCAAGGCAACAACCATTATCGCCATCAAGTTTGGCGGAGGAATTGTTGCTGCGTCTGACGGGCAAGCGACGGCTGGAAATATGATTGGCTTTGACCGGTTTGATAAGCTGGTCAGGGTTGATAAAAGAGATATCATCGCGATAGCCGGCGTTCCGAGTCTGGCGCTTCAAATCTGCCGGATGATTAAGGCGGAAATAAAAACGTGGAACGGAAATTATGCGAATAAGCTCTCGACGGAAGGAAAGTTAAGCAGATTAAGCGCTATTTTGCGAAAAAATATTTCGGCGCTTGGAGCGGGCATCGTGGTTGTTCCCATTTACGCAACTTTTGACCTTGAAAAAATGGAACCCAGGATTTTCCAGTTTGAGCCGGCCGGCTCTTATGTTGAAAGGGATTTCCATGCCGAGGGCTCGGGAGGGCCTTTTGCGGGCTCTGTCATTTCGAGCCGCTATGATCATCATAATCCGCCGACCAAAGATGAAGCCGTGGAAGTGGCAATTGCCGCGCTTGCGGAAGCTCATAGAAGGGATTCGGCAACAGGTGAAAATCTTTTTATTAAAATCATCGGCAGGGACGGCGTGGACCGGGTGGATCCTGAAAAAATCATAGAAATTCAGGAAAGAATAAAGGGGAGGCGCTAAAATGAGGGAAGCAAACATTTATTCCAAAAGGGTTATCAGGGCAAGGAGAAACGATGTTGAAGAGGTTTTGAGCCAGGCATCCCCGGCAATCGCCGTTTCCGTGAAAGAGGGAATTCTGATGATTACTCAAAACCGCGGCCGTTCGGCTGAAAAAATATTCCAGATATATAACCGCGTTGGCGCGGTCATGATTGGAAACATCGAAGATATTCAGATTATAAGAAAAGAGCTTGTCCGCGAATCCATTATTTTGGGAGATCTGACTTATAGCCCGAAAGAAGTTACCGCCGAAGTATTGAGCGACGTCTTGGCGAAAACTTTTAAAAAAACATTTTACGATTTTTCTTCGCGGCCGTTTGAAATGGAAGCAATTATCGTCCAAGTTGACGAAGCTCCGGAAAATGACCAAATCTATTCGGTAAGTTTTGACGGGAGGATCAACAAACTGCCGGCGGCGATTATCGGCAAATACGGAGCCAAAGAAGAAAACGGAAAACTTTTAAAAGCAATGGAGGAGATAGAAAAAGAATCAACTACTTTGCGCGAATATCGTTCGGCTGTCGGGATACTGGACGGCCACAGCGGACCCGCGGGGAAATTTGAAATCAAGTATATGAAAAGGTCCGTTCTTGGCCCCGATGAAGAATTTGAAAACATACTGGTGGCCGCATAGGTATGCTTTAAATAATTTAACCCCCGAATTAAATCGGGGGTGTTTTTTATTGACATATCTTTGCCCCTTGGTTAACCTTTAAAAAGCAAGTTAATTTTTAAATAAGAAAGGAGATGGACGAGATGGCAAAAAAAACAAGAGCAAAGAGAACGAAACGCCTGATTGGAGTTCTTAGAAACAAGATAAAAGAGCTTAATCAAATTATTGATGAATTGGCAAAAAAGAACTGGCTATCCGAAGAAAAAGCGGCCGGCATGAAATTGCTTTTAGAAAGCCGTCAAAAACAGCTGGAAGAATTAAGAATAGAGAAAGAAGAAGCTAAAGCCGACTTAGAATTAATAGACAGACAAGCGGCGATTCTTGAAGCCGCCAAACGGGAGATTATTGATTTGCGGAAAACCATAGAAGAAGCCGCGCGTAAAGCTCAGCTTTACGGCGTTTATTTAGGTCCAAGCAAGAATCATCCGGATAGCGCCGATGTCATGTATGACGGAGATCGCTATCGGGTTTTTGTGTCGCCGACAATCAATCCTGAAGATCTAAAGATTGGCAGAAGAGTGATTATAATCGGGAACGCCATTATGGAAGTGGTGCCGGCTTATAACAACGGAATTGAAACTAAAATTACGGCTTTGCTTTCGGATAATCGAGTAAAAGTTTCATCTGAAGGGGCTGGCGAGCAGATAGTTTTAGTGTCCGATATGTTAAGCGGCGTCAAATTAAAAATCGGCGACCCTGTTATGGTTGACAACAGATTGGGCATTGCTTATGAACTGCTGCCCAAAACGGAAATGGACGAAGTGGTTCTTGAAGAGGCGCCGGATGTCAGTTATGAAGATATCGGCGGCTTAGACGAAGAAATTCAGAAAATTAAAGACAGGATAGAGCAGCCTTTTGACCGGCCGGATATTTATAGGCGCTATCAAAAGGATGTCGTTAAGGGGCTGGTTTTGTACGGCGCTCCCGGTTGCGGCAAAACGATGCTCGCGAAAGCAATTGCCAACGCTCTCGCCAAAAGGGCGGCGCTAAAATACGGCAAGGAAACAAAGGCGCGCTTTTTTAACATCAAGGGACCTCAGCTATCTTCTAAATGGGTCGGAGAGACGGAGAGAATGATAAGGGAACTTTTCAGAAAGGCTAAAGATTTCGCCAAGGAAGATTTGCCGGTGGTGATGTTTTTTGACGAGGCGGATTCGTTTTTAGCAAGAAGGGGTTCAAGGATATCTTCGGATGTAAATAATGACTACGTCTCTATGTTCAACGCGGAAGTTGATGGCGTGGAGTCGCTTTCCAACGTGATTATTATATTGGCCACCAACCGGATTGATATGATTGATCCGGCCGTTTCAAGACCGGGGCGATTGGATTTTAAAATAAGGGTAAAGCAGCCCGACGAGGAAGGCGCCAAGCAGATTTTTGCCAAATATTTGGCGGACGATCTGCCTCTTGATTCGAAATATTACGACGCGGAAACTTACCCCGAGCTTAAAAGCAACCCGGCTTTGATTTGCCGATACCTGATCGACAGGGCTGTCGAAAGGATTTATTCCGGCCAGGAAGAAAATAAGTTCCTGTCAATAGATTTTCAGGGCGGCAGGAGAGAAATTTTGCGATTCAAGGATTTTATCTCCGGCGCCGCTATAAAAAATATCGTTGACAGAGCCAAGGAGAAGGCGATTAAAGAAGAAATAGAAGGACTTTCCCAAAGCGGTATCTGCCTAAAACATCTTTTTGAATCTATTGAAGAAGAATTTAAGGAAAACGAAGATTTGCCTTCGACTACCGAAGCTCTTAATGAATGGGCCAAAGTCAAGGGCGTAAAAGAAGAAATTGTGGGCGTAGAATTCTTAATCGGAAAAACAAAGAAAAAAGACAGAGACGATAATATAATATAATTTTTGCCCTTTTCGGATTAATCCGGAAAGGGCTTTTTAATTTTAATTCGGGCGCGGCGCGCTTTCATATTTTGACTTAGGACGCCGATTGTCGTAAATTATCAGTAGGTTTTTGAAAAAATAATTAAGGAGGGAAAGTGAGTATTCCCAAGATAATGGGTATTGAAACGGAATTTCGTTTTGATGTAAGCGATGCCGCCGAAAGTTTGGTGATGAAATTTTGCTCCGATCTTGTAAGAGGAGTGGGTGAAAGTTTCGGAGTCTTTTTGGCTAACAAATATGGCGGGAATCAAAGATTGATTGCCGGAGGCATTGAAAGTGAAGTTAAAAAAAGAGTTGAGGACGTTTCTCTGCGGCAAGCGGGATTCAGCGGGTTTTATTTGCCCAATGGAATGAGGGTTTATCTGGAAAATAGTTTTGTTCCGGAAATCTCCACACCGGAGTGCCTAAACGCGCTTGATTTGGTTGTTTGGGAAAAAGCCGCCGAACGGATGATTGCTTTGGTGTCCGAAGAACTGTCGCGGAGATGCGGCAGGGAGATAACGGTTTCCAAAAATAATTCAGACGGTTTCGGCAATTCTTACGGCGGACACGAAAATTATCTCCTCGATCCGCAAACTTTTGACAAGCTGGTTGAGGTTAAGCCGTCCAATTACTTGAATCCTTATCAGGAAATTTGGATGAGTTTTCTGATAAGCCGTCAGATTTTTGCCGGATCCGGAAAAGTCGGAGCGGAAAACAACGGGCCGTTTGCCTTATATCAATTGTCGCAACGGGCGGATTTTTTCGATTCTTTGATCGGGTTGCGCACTACCAGCAACCGGCCGTTAATAAATACGCGCGACACTCCTTACGCCGACCACGAAAGATTCAGGAGATTTCACGTGATTTTCGGAGATTCCAGCATGAGCGAATTCAGCAGTTTTTTGAAAACCGGAACGGCCGCCATAGTTTTGGCGATGCTGGAAGATAATTTTTTATTCCGAAAAAGCGAAGCGGGGACAAAATTATTGCCGATTATAGATAAGCTCGTAAAAACTTCCTGGAATATATCGCGGGATCTCACCTGTAAGAAACCGGTAAGATTAAAAGAAGGTAATTTGGATACTCCGATCGGGGTCCAAAGAGCATTTTTGGATGCCGCCCGGGAATGGCACGAAACTGCTTACAAGTCGGAATACGCGCCCGATAAATCCATTGAAGAGGTTTTAAGGCTTTGGCAGGAAACGCTTGATTTTTTAGCAACCGATCCCGAAAAGCTTAATAACCGGCTTGATAACCGGATTAAGCTTTCTCTGATTGATTCTTATCTGGATAAGTATAAATGCAGCCGGGAAGAGGCTGCGCGGAAAACGGTGAGAATTGCCGGTCCGGGCGGTAGAATAAAAGAAGTGACGATATTTAACCGCCTTCAGGCTTTAGACTTAGCCTACCATGATTTAAGGGCGGGCGGAATTTTCCGCAGGCTGTCGACGAGCGGCAAAATCCAAAGGTTAATCAGCGATGCCGAAATAGAAAACGCCATTTTAAACCCTCCTTCCGATACGAGGGCTTATCTTCGCGGGGAAATAATCAGGAAATTTTTTGGCGATATCTGTTGGAGCAATTGGCGGAGGATTGTAAGCGCAAACGGAAAAGAAATTCGTTTGGATAATCCTCTTGAGGGAAAAAATGATTGGGAGGGGAGAATTGTTTCCGGCGCAAAAAGTTTTTCGGATTTGATTTTTTAAAGTTGAAATTTGACTGATAATACGTTCATTTAAAGCTCCGGTTTGGCCGGAGCTTTTTATTTTTTTGAAGGCCGGGCCCGTCCGGGTTCAGGCGCATATTAACGAATACGCATTGACTTGCGTTAAAATCTAAATTAGTCTTTAGGAAGCAAATTGACTTTATCAAAAGGAGAGAAATGAACAGAATTTTTGGTTTGGAGACCGAATACAATGCCGTTATGAACATTGGCGGCAGGATTTTTCCCCTCCCGGAAAACGATGTCCCGCCGATAATAATGGCGCTAAGAGGCGCTAAATATATCTCGGAGACTCAAGAGGCGCAGCGCAATCTGGATTTAATCGCGAGTAAACTAAAATTTTTGATTAGTGACGGTAATATCTGGTTTAGCAACGGCGGAAAACTTTATTTCGACCTTTCAACCGTTCCCGAGTATTGCACCCCTGAATGTTTGTCTATTAAAGATTTAATTGCTCACGACAAAGCGGGAGAAAAGATGCTGTATCTGATTTTTAAAATAATGCGGATTGGAGACGGCGAGATTTCGCTTTCCAAGGACAATTTTAACGAAGAAGGGAAATTTGATGAGGGAATTTTTCACGAACGAAGCTGCACCGGCTGCCACGAGAATTACAGCATTACTTTTACTTCGGACGAAATTTCCGGCGGCGGCAAGAGCGATTCTAATGACATCTTAAAAAATAATTTTTTCCACAAAGAGACCAGAGGGGGCGAAAAATACGTGATGCAAAACCTGTGGTCGTTTTTAGCCACCCGTCAGATTTTTGCCGGCGCCGGATACCTGGGTTTTGACGGCGTAAACGGCAAGCGGTTTTTAATTTCAGGCAGATCCGCCATTATCAGCCAAAAAGAAGGAATTAATTCCAATAGAACCGAGCGGTCTCTGGTTTGCTTGAAGGATGAAAATTTGAGCTGGCGCAATCATCGTCGGATTCATTTGAGCTGCGGCGATTCCAATATGAGCGAGATATCCACTTTTTTGAAAATCGGCACCGCTCATTTGATTTTACGGTTGCTGCAGGAAAGCCGCAAAAGCGACAAATGGATAATTAATTATCCGAAATTAAATTTTCCGCTTGAAGTCTTAAGGGCGGTTGCCAAAGATTTGGATTTCCGAAATAAATATGAGCTAATAAGCGGCCATAAGTCGTTTAAGGCGCTTGGCGCCATAGATATTCAGAAGCACTTTAAAGACGCCGCGGCGGATTTTTTAGAAAAGAACGGCGGCTCGGAAGAAGAGTGGCGCGTGGTTAAACTTTGGGACAAGGTTTTGGGGCTTCTCGAAAGCAATTCCGACGAGCTTTCGGAAATGCTTGATTATAAAATCAAGCTCAAATTGTTTGATTTATATCTGGCCAAGCATAAATGCCGCTGGGATGAAATAACTGTGAAAACTGCGGGAAAAAATCTGATGATCGACCGCTTGAGGGCTCTTGATTTTTCTTACCATGATATCAGTCCCGTCGGCTTGTATAACCAGCTTATTCAGAAAAACAGGATAAAAAGGTTAGTTGCCGATTCGGAGATTGATTCCGATATGCTTAATCCGCCGCCGGACACAAGGGCGAATATGAGGGGCAATTTCGTGAAAGAGTTATTAAAATCCGGAATCAATCCTAATCCCAGAACAGACATCAGTTGGGAGCGTTTATTGATTCAATACGCCGAGGAAACCGCCGAATTTTGCGATTTAGGCGATCCATTCGCGTCCATTACCGGAAAATTCGAAGAAATTATCCGAAAAATAAAAGAAAAAGGAGGTCAATAATGAACTTAGGGGAACAAAAACAAAAAAATCCCGAGCAAGAAAAAAAAGGAGACAGTCAAAACGAAAAGAATCCAAGAGGTGTCGGCGACAGAGAAGAGGAAAAGCCCGACACCTCCAAAAATGAGATAGACGACATTCTTGATGACATAGAGGATGTTCTTGATGAGTCCCAGAAAAGAAAGGAAGAAGAGAAAAAAGACGCTCAATGAGCAAAAATCGCCCCGCGGCCTAAGCGGGGCTTTTTATTTTCCGGCAACAAAAACTTCGCGGATTAATTTCAGGATTTCGTTTTTAAACCTTTTCTCGGAGAATTTTTCGGCCGATTGGGAAATTAAATTTCTGTCAAAGTTTCGGCCTTCAAAAAGGCGGATGGCGCAGGCAAGGCTTTCCGGGGTTTGCTCGCCAAAAATTACTCCGGTCTCCTTGTCTTTGATTATTTCCAAAACTCCGCCGCCGTTATAAGCGATAACCGGCAAGCCGCAGCTTTGGGCCTCGGCGGCCGTTAAGCCAAAATCTTCAACTTGAGGGAAAATTAAAGCCCGGGCGCGATTATAAAGGCTTCTTAATTTATTTTCGTCGCGGATATAACCGGTAAATTCGGTGTTTGGCGAAACATTTAGTTTAATTAAGTTTTTAAGTTCCGGTCCATCGCCGATTATTTTTAAAGGCAATTTTAGTTCGTTAAAAACTCTGACTATTAAATCGAATTTTTTATAATGAAGCAGTCTGCCGACAGCCAAAAAATAACTTCCTTTTTCGGTTTTTGGTTCGAGGTAAAAAACATTCTGATTGACCGGCGGATAAATAACCAGCGCTTCGCGGCCGTAATATCTTTTTATCTTTCCGGCGATAAATTCGGAATTGGCGATTAAAATATCCGGTTTTTGGGCGGCGTTGAAATCCCAATCCCGCAGGTAGTTTAACAGAATATTAAACATCGGCCACAGAGTTTCATTCTTTATAAAACCGAATTTTGACGTCAAATAATTTTCTTCCCAGGCGTATCTTAGCGGCGTGTGGCAATAGGCGATATGGAACTGGTTATCGGCCGCGAATCCTTTGGCGAAGCCGGCGCTGTCGGAAATGATTAAATCGCCTCCTTTTATCTTAAGCAGAGACGAAGCCAAGGGCATCAAGGGGATGAAGAAACGGTGACGGCTTTTAGCGAAAGGAATATAATTTAAAAAACCGACTTTCTTTATTTTATTTTTAAAATTCCCCGAAGTTTTCTTAGAGTTATGAAGAAGGGTGTAAATTTCGGCATCGGGGAAAATTTCGGAAAGTGATTTTAAGACGCGTTCGGCGCCGCCAAGTTGATTTAAATAATCGTGAGCCAAAACAACTTTCATCCCATTAGAAATTTTAATAAGGCCTTTGAATTAAATAAAACTAAGCCGGAGGCAAGTTTACCCTTAGGGTAGGTATTATTTAATAATTTATCTGAACTTCTAACGGGATTCATTATACTGTTTATAACATTAAATTATGAATGAGGCGAATGGCGGAGAATGGAAAAATCCGAAACAGTCCTTTGATAAGGGGCGTTTTTTTCTTATAATTACTAGCGAGGTAGAAATAATGGCGAACCTGCCCGCGGGCAGGGCTATTATTTAGGCCGAACGAAGTAATTTTATGAGCGAAGCGAATAGAATTATCTTATGAAAACAATCTCCGCAATAATGATTTTTCTGATTGGCGCCGCGGCGATTTTTTTGTTTATCGGATTTTCGCGCCAATTGAATTTATTTTTTCCCACCATCGCTTCCTCAAGCGTGGCGGGCGGGATCAGCCGGCTTATCACGGGAAAAACCACGCCCCAAAACACGATTCCCTCCGATATTGGAAATCAAAAACCCTTAGCCGACCCGCCGGCGCTGCTTAACGGGGTATATGCCACCGGCTGGTCTGCCGGATCGTCCCGCTCCGAAAAATATCTCACCGGCTTTATTAAGGGGGCGGGCTTCAACTCGATCGTTATTGATATCAAAGATTATTCCGGTTATCTTTCTTATAAAATAGACGCGCCTGAATTCAATTCCGACGGCGCCAACAGCCAAATAAAAATTTCTAAAATAAATTATCTGATAAAAACCCTTCATGACGATAATATTTACGTAATCGGCAGGATAACCGTTTTTCAGGACCCGGTTTTGGCCAAGGCTCATCCGGAGTGGGCGCTTCAAAACAAAACAAGCGGGGAGACGTGGCTGGATAACCACAAATTAGCCTGGATGGATCCGGCCTCTAATGAGGTATGGTCTTATGACGCCGATATTGCCAAAGACGCGTTGAGCCGCGGCTTTGACGAAATTAATTTTGATTATGTCAGATTCGCTTCCGATGGCGATTTAAACAATATCTCTTATCCGTTTTGGAATGGAAAAACCCCGAAAGCGGAAATAATTAAAAATTTTTTCTCTTATCTAAGGAACGAAATGCCCGACGCCAGGCTCTCGGTTGATCTTTTCGGTTTAACGACCATCAATCATGACGATTTAGGGATAGGCCAGATAATTGAAGACGCTTTTCCGTATTTCAATTACATTGATCCGATGGTTTATCCCTCCCATTATGCCTCCGGATTCTTAGGATACAAAAACCCCGCCCTCTATCCTTACGAAGTCATTAAATATTCGATGGATAGCGCTTTGGAGAGATTAAAAAAATACGAAGAAAAACCGGCCGGCATAGCTTCGACAAGTTTGGCGCAATCGGCTCCCGCTTACAATGCCGCGGCCGGGGCGAAAATCAGGCCATGGCTTCAGGATTTTAATCTGGGGGCAACTTACGACGCTTCTATGGTCGCCAAAGAAGATGAAGCCGTTAATGATGCTTTCGCCACCAGCTCGGCTGAATTCGGCGGTATGCTTTTATGGAATCCGTCCAATATTTATACCGCGGGCGTTTTTTCGCCAACTTCAACTCAAAATTAATAATGGTTAAATTATGTATGAATTAAAAATCGAAAAATTCAACGGCCCGCTGGAAAAGCTTTTGGAATTAATAGAGGAACGAAAGCTGAAGATAGCGGAAATCAGCTTAGCGGAAATAACCGGCGATTTTTTGAATTATTTGAAGGGATTGGAAAGGGTGGAGATGCCGGACTTGGCCGATTTTATCGCGGTGGCGGGCAGGCTTTTGCTTATCAAATCCAAATCGCTTTTGCCGGATTTGGTTCTGACGCCCGAAGAGGAGGGGGAAATTAAAGATCTCGAAAAGCGGCTTTTGTTTTACGCCGAATTCAGAAAAGCGAAGCGGACGATAAATCAGCTCTGGCAGAGCGGCGAACGGCTGCGCGCGAGACCGTATTTCTTGAATCACTTGGGCGATTTAAAAGTTTTTTATCCCGCCAAAAACGCTAGCCTGGAGTCGCTGAACGAGGCGGCGGCCAAATTATTCAAGGAATTCGAGGGAATTATAAACGAAAAAGTCGTCGTTAAGGAAAAGATAGTTTCTTTGGAAGAAAAAATAAAAGAAATTTTGAAACGATTTGAGAGCGTTAAAGAAGACGATTTCGAAAATATGGCTAAATCAAAGTCCCGGCTGGAGATAGTGGTTATATTTTTGGCAATTTTGCATTTAGCAAGGGAGCAGTTGGTTTCCCTTGAACAAAGCGATTCATTTTCTAATATTATTATTAAGCCGTCCGGAAATATTTAAAATGGATAATTCAAATAAAAAATTAGCCGCTTTCGAAGCTATCCTTTTTGCTTATGGCGAGCCGATCTCCAAAAAGAAAATTGGCGACCTTTTAAATCTGAAGAAAGAAGAAATATCGGGCTTAATCGAGAATCTTTCCGCGGAGCTCGAAAAAGAAGAAAGGGGCGTTTGCCTGATTTTATCCGAAGATCGCATTCAATTGGCGACGAAGCCGGCCTTCGGCAATCTTCTGGAATCATTTGTTAAGGAAGAGCTTAATGAAAATCTGACGCCAGTTGCCCTGGAAACTCTTTCTCTCGTCGCTTATTTTGAGCCTATTTCAAGATCAAGAATCGACTACATCAGGGGCGTCAATTCCAGTTTTATTTTAAGGAACTTGATGATAAGAGGCTTAGTGGAAAGGCTTCCCGACCCAAAGCTAGCCAACGCTTTTTTGTATCGGACCAGTTTTGAATTTAAGAAAAATTTGGGAGTCGACAGGAAAGAAAATCTTCCCGATTACCAAAAATTCCGGGACCTGCTTCAGAAGTTCGAAAATAGCCAGGAAGCCGCTTCTGATACCTTATCGGCTGCGCCGATTACCGAAAGTAATTTCAGCCAAGATGGGGGAGAATAGCTCTTACCGGTTTCTGGTTATTTTTTTGCTTGCCGTCGCGATTTTTTTTATAACTTATTTGTCGGCTAATTTCGCTCAAGAAGGCCAAAAAAACAACGCTCCCGCCCAGCCGCTGCTTTTGTCTTCGCCGCTCGTGGAATCGCGTCCGCGGCCAGCTTCTTTAACTAATTCTTCTTCCGACAACGGAACTTCTTTGAATGGTTCGGCGCAAATCACGCCCAGCTTTCATCTGAAATCGAGTCTGCCTGTTCCCCGGGTCCAGGTCCAGGCGGCTCTTATAGAAGATTTAACCGCGAGGAACCGCTATTTATCGCTTAATATTTATCGTCCCTGGCCCCTGGCTTCGCTGACGAAGCTGATGACTATTTATGTTTCTCTGACGGTTTTTAAACCGGGCGCTCAAATCGGAATAACTCAGGATGATTTGGCTCCTTATGATAATTTTATTAAGGCGGGAAGCGTCTATTCGGTTGAGGATTTAATAAAGCTGATGTTCGCGATTTCAAGTAATACCGCCGCTAATTCTTTGGCGCGCGCTTATGGATTTGATAACTTTATTAGTTTAATGAATAATCAGGCGGACCGGTGGCAGATGTGGCAGACTCATTTTGAGGAGTCGATAGGGCTTTCGCCGGACAATGTTTCTTCGGCCGCCGATTTAGAGAAGCTGGTTTTTAATATTTACAAGGATTACCCTTCTATTTTTGATTTGAGTCGAAATCCCCAACAGACGGTTGTCGATGTCAGCAGCGGCAATACGCAAACAGTTTCCAGCATCGATTATTTTGCCGGCCAGCCGGATTTTCTCGGAGGAAAAACCGGTTCGACCGATGAGGCCCAGCAAAATTTAATTTCCCTTTTTGATTATCAAAACAGACCGATCTTAATCGTGGTTTTGGGTTCAAACGACCGCTTTAAGGCGACGCAAGACCTGTTCAATTGGTTCAAAAATTCTTATACTTTTTAATAAGATGTTTTTAGCCCAGACAATCAGAGTTTTGGTTTTGACGGCGGTCGGTTTTTTGACGGCTCTCATCATAACTCCTTTTTGGTACCGGTTTTTGGTCAAACATCGGATGCGGAAACAAATCCGGGACGCCAAGCTGGCGCCGATTTTTTCCAGCTTTCACAAAAAGAAAGAGGGGACGCCGACGGCTGCCGGAGTCATTATTTGGGGAACGGTTATCGTTCTGGCGGTTATTTTTTGGGTTTTAAGCCGTTTTTTTGACGGCTTTTTCAATTATCTTAATTTTATCAGCCGCTCGGAAACCTATTTGCCGTTGGCCGCTTTGCTTATCGCCGCGATTTTGGGCTTAATTGACGACTGGCTGGGAGTTTTAAAAATAGGAACGCAAAATGGAGGCGGGTTCAAGGTTCGTTATAAGCTGGTTGTTTACGTTATTCTGGCCGTCGTTGCCTCTTTTTGGTTTTATTTTCGGCTGGGGTGGGACGTTTTAAATATTCCTTTTGTCGGCAATTTCCAGGTTGGTTT
>CAZODS010000004.1:0-3768 GCA_964578705.1 uncultured Candidatus Saccharibacteria bacterium | reverse complement strand
AGAATCGCTGTCCGTTATTATTCAAGTAATAAGCAAAAGATTTTTCCATCGCAAAGTTTTTTTATCAACGCCTATTCATCATCATTTTGAAGCGTTAGGCTGGCCGGAATCTCAAATCACTATGCGCTTTTGGATTATTTCGGCGATCTCCTGCTCTTTGGGCCTGGCCTTATTTTTCCTGGCTAAATTCCTTTAATTTTCAATGATTAAAGCCCGGACTGTCCGGCAAGCGTTCATCTATGGTGTTGACTTGGAAAAAGCCAAAAATTTTTCTTACAAAGATTTTCTTGCCAAGAGCTCCGAAGACTCCCTTAAAGAACTCGGCTCTTCTTTAGCCGGCCTGACGAAAGAAGAGGCGGGCGCGAGACTCAAAGTTCTCGGTCTCAATGAATTTGAAAAAAATAAGAAAATTTCGGCTTTAAATGTTTTTTGGGAGCAAATCAGCAGCCCCCTGCTTTTTATTTTATTCGTAGCCGCCGTTATCAGCGGCATTTTAGGCGACCGGACTGATATGATAATCATAATTTCGATGATATTTTTAAGTTCGGTACTCGGATTTTTCCAGGAATATCGTTCTCAAAAAGCGGTCGCCTTGCTGGCAAAGAGCGTTTCATTAAGGGCGGACGTTGTCAGGGATGGCGTTGAACAAAAAATTAACACTTCCCGCTTGGTGATCGGCGATATAGTAAAAATTTCTGCCGGAGACATCGTAGCTGCCGATTTGAGGCTCATCGAAACAAAAAATCTTTCTATGAACGAGTCGGTTCTAACCGGCGAATCTTTCGCCGCAGAGAAAGAGGCCGCTCCCTTATCCTCGGGTAATCTGGTTCCTCAGGATGCTAAAAATATCGCTTTTATGGGAACGAGCGTAATGAGCGGTGATGGCTTGGGGGTGATTATCGCGACCGCCGCTTCAAGCCAGATTGGCAAAACAGTCCATTACTTGAAAGTTGAAAATCCCGAGACGGAATTCCAGAAGGGCGTAAGGCAATTTGGTAATTTTTTAATCTGGGTAACGAGTATTTTGGTCGCTTTTGTTTTTTTGGTAAACGTTATTTTAGGGCGCGGCAGTTTCTTCGAATCTTTGCTTTTTGCTTTGGCTTTGGCGGTCGGCCTTACGCCCGAACTTTTGCCGGCTATTATTACCATTAATTTGTCACAGGGGGCGGTTGAGATGGCGAAGAAAAGCGTTATTGTTAAAAAACTTATCGCTATTGAAAATCTCGGCAACGTAAACGTGCTTTGCGCCGATAAAACGGGGACTTTGACCGAAGGAAAAATAAAACTTTTTGATTTTTTTGACGCCGAAGAAAGGCATAGTGAAAATATTATTTTGAACGCCTTACTTTCCAGTTCCATCGAAAAATCTAATCCATTAGAAGCGGCGCTTTGGGAATTCGCCAAAGAAGAAAAATTCGACGATAGCGGAATTAAAAAATACAGGGAAATAGACTATTTAAGCTTTGATTTTGAAAGAAGGATGAACAGCGCGCTGGTTGAAAAAGAAGGAAGATATTTCGTTGTTTCCAAGGGCGCGGTCGAGGCGATTTTAAAATCCTGTTCAAAGGTTTTGATGGGCTCGAAAGAAGAAAAAATATCGCGCTACGAAGAGCGGATAACGGATACGGTAAAAAAATTCGGGGAGCGGGGCGTGCGGCTGATGGCGGTTGCTTTCAGGGAAATTCTTCCGACCAAAGAAATATCGCCCGCCGACGAAAAAGAAATGGTCTTTCTTGGATTTTTGGCTTTCGGCGACCAGCTTAAAAAAACCGCCAAAGAAACCATTAAAAAATTAAGCGATCTGGGAGTGGAAATAAAAATTCTGACGGGAGATAACGAATACGTTTCCCGCCACGTTGCTTTTGAAGTCGGCTTGGCTGCCGAAAAAATAATCAGCGGCGACGATCTTTTAAAACTGGCCGACGGAGATTTCAATACGGCTGTCAAAAACAATTCAATCTTTTACAGGATAACGCCGGAACATAAGCTCAAAATCATCGAGGCGCTTAAGGCGATGGGCGAGGCGGTCGGCTTTATAGGGGACGGCGTGAACGACGCTCCGGCGCTTAAGGCGGCCGACGTCGGAATCTCCGTCGATTCGGCGGTCGCTATCGCCCGCGAAGCGGCCGATATTATTTTAATGAAAAGCGGCCTGGAGGTTTTGCTTGAAGGCGTCAAAGAGGGCCGGAGAACTTTTGGCAACACGATGAAATATATTTTTAACGCCACCAGCTCGAACTTTGGAAATATGATTTCGGTAGCCGGCGCCTCTTTACTCTTGCCGTTCTTGCCTCTTCTTCCCTCGCAGATAATCATCTTAAACTTCTTGGGCGACGTTCCTTCTGTCAGTATCGCTTCGGATAATGTTGATGAAGAATATCTTAAAAAGCCGAAACGTTGGGACGTCAAAGCTATAGCCAAATTTATGCTGCCGTTCGGCGTTTTGAGTTCTTTTTTTGATTTCGCCACCTTTTTCTTTTTGCTTTATCTGCTCAAGGCGAATATCGCCGGTTTCCGGGCCGGTTGGTTCGCTGAATCGCTCATCACGGAGGTGCTGGTTATTTTTGTCATCAGGACCAAAAAATTATTTTTCCAATCCCGTCCGAGTAGGCTTCTTTTCGCGACAGCCCTGCTCTCAATAGCCGCTGGTTTGGCTTTGGTTTTTACGCCGGCAGCCGGCTTGCTGGGATTTATTAACCCGCCTCTTTGGTTTTACGGAATTATTTTAATTATTGTTTTAGCTTATTTGTCTCTGGCGGAATTAATCAAGGGGATTTATTATAAGAAATTAGAATCGCAATAGAATGCTTAATTTTATTTTTGATAAAATAAAAAATTTTTTGATTGTTGTGGCGGTAGTGATTTTTGCGATTATTTTATTCGGCATTTACGCGATGATAATTTCGCCGGGCAGGGCATTAAAACCTATTTCTTCATCGCCGGTTTCCCGCGTTCCGTCGACGGCAGTGATTGACGGCCGTCAATTTAAAGTCTGGCTGGCCGTTTCGGCGTCCGACCAGCAAAAGGGACTTGCCGTTTTTAATTCGCTGCCTGCGGACGAAGGAATGCTTTTTATTTTTCCGACTTCCAGTTATTACGGCTTTTGGATGAAAGACATGAAATTCCCGATAGATATTTTATGGATAGAAAACGGCGTTCTGGCCGGCATCCAAAACAACGCGCCGGTAGAAAACGTTCCAGATAGCCGCCTCTCGAATTATTTCCCGCCAGAACCGATTAACGAAGTTCTGGAAATAAATGCCGGGCTGGCCCAGAAATACGGATTTAAAATCGGAGATAATGTTTCGGTCGGATTACCGGCGGCCGGTTTTTAAATTGATAAAAATGGAGTTATAATTTTAATATGACAAAAATAGCAATTAATGGATTTGGCCGGATAGGCCGCCTGTTTTTCCGGCAGGCGTTTGAGACGCCGGGTTTGGAAATAGTCGCCATCAATGATTTGGGCAATATCGAAAATCTCGCCTATCTTTTAAAATACGATACGGTTTATCGCGTTTACGATAAAGATATTTCTTTCAAGCCGGACGTTTCGGGCGTCGGAGGAATTTTGACGGTCGGCGGAAAAGAAATAAAGTTTTTTCAAATCAAGGACCCGCTTCAACTTCCCTGGAAATCTCTGGATGTCGATATCGCGGTTGAATCAACGGGCGTTTTTGATTCGTATGAAAAAGCGAAAGTTCATTTGGCGGCCGGCGCCAAAAGGTTGGTGATTACCGCTCCGGCAAAAGACCCCGATGTTGAAGG
>CAZODS010000003.1:12203-19412 GCA_964578705.1 uncultured Candidatus Saccharibacteria bacterium | reverse complement strand
GACGGAAATTTTTCGCAGGCCGCCCCTCGCGGCGCTCGCCTTTCGCTTCGCTCAAACTCGCGCTTCGCTGCGGTCTTCAAGCCCCTCCCTAAAAAATTGCGCGAAAATTATGGGCAGGGAGGGACTTGAACCCTCAAGCCTTGCGGCGCCAGCTCCTAAAGCTGGTGCGTTTGCCATTTCGCCACCTGCCCTTATCGGGTTTTTAATTCAACCCAAATTATTTTAACTCAAAAATATTTTTTTGACAAATTTTTAATAATATGATATGATGTAATCAGAAAATTAAAATTAAATATGGAGGTAAAACATGTTTAAAACAATTCTGTTGGTAGCAAGTTTAGTGGGGCTGATTATATTAGCTGTTTTCGGAAAAACTCTTAAAAAACGCCTTAAGAAAACCTCTGAAGAAAGCAAAGTGGTTAAGTTTGAGTGGAATTGGAAATATGGTATTTCTGTTTTATTCAGCGTCGCGCTAGTAGTTTATCTCGCTACGATATCGTTTTGGTTCGCGGTCTGTTTCGCCGTTTGTTTGGCTGCCGCGGCACTGGCTATTTTTCGGTTAGTTATGACCGTGCCGACAAACAACGTCGCTATTAAAACGCTTTTCGGAAAAAGGAGAAAAGGATTTGTTAAAGAAGGATTGCGCTTCAGGCTTCCTTTTGAAACAATGCCGCTTTATCCGATAGTCCCGATTCCAATCAGCGACATTAAAACCGAAGCGACTTCGAGAGACGACTTAAAGCTGGCGCTGCATCTTTCTTTTGAGTTTTGCTACGACCCGTCAATAACAGAAAACGGCATTTGCGTTTTTAGCGGATACGACAACAATGACGCGATTATCAAGGGCATAACCGACGAACTAAAAGTCATCGCCAAAAGCATCGTCGGCGTTTCGACGGCGCAACAGATTAATATCGCCCAGAAAGAGATTAATCTGCTTTTGAGCGTAATGGCAAGGCTGCCGAGCAAAAGCGTCAAACAGATACATCCGGAAGAAGCCGTCGCTTATTACAAAAGCAACTTCGCGAACATCGAAAAAAAATTAAGTGAGGAACACCTGAAAATTAACGACCATTCGCGGCTGGAAGAAAAGTACGGCGTGGATATCACTAGAGTTGATTTGGCTATTGAGTACTCAGATGAAGCCAGAAAGATTTTGGAGAAAAATAAGGTGGCCGAAGAAGAATCCCTGGTTTCCAAAAAAATCATTGAAACAGTGGAGAATCTGAAAAAATCGGGTTTGTCGCCCGATAAGGCCGCCTCAAGCGCGCTGCTGATTTACAAAAAAGACAATTCCAAGCTCTGGATAAAAGATATTAACATCGCGGGAATAAACCAGCTGCCGGAAATAATTGAAAAAGCCGTTAAGTTGGTGTTTGAAAAGGAGAAAAACAATGGATAGGCAATTCGCCCAACCGGCGTTCAAGCTTCCCAAATTTCCATTTCATTTTTCGGCCACGAAAATCATTGGAAAAATTTTCCGGTGGCTGTTCGCGCTGTCAATTATCGCTTTTGCCGTTTACTACTTCGGCGTGCAAAGGCCCGCCGCCAAGACAAAAGAAATCGGAAAAATCAACGCCGAACGCAACGACCAAAGCGCGGCCTTTGACAGAGCTCTTAGTTACCCCGATTGCTCCGGCGCCGCCGTTATCACCAGGTCAAACCCAAAAGCCACGATTAAGCTATCGGCTGATTGCTGGAGCAGAATAACGGTCAGAACGCGATATTATTACGCCAATAAATCCGGGAATAGCGATATTTTCATCTGGGATGAAAACGATTACCTTTCCGGCCGCCCGCCAAAATTTTATTTAGACGGAACGCCAGTCAGGAACCAAAGAGGAGATTTTCGGATTAAAACAGAAAAAGGATCGGCAGTTTTGACTATTGAAGCAAGATAAATATTACCCCCGCTTAGCGGGGGTTTTTATTTCTATAAAAGTCCGCAAATTTTCTAAGTCGATTTTCATTGAAAAATAGTCTGATTTTTAGTAAAATAAACTAATGGTTATTAATTATCGCGGCCAAAATTGCTTTGATATTCAGAACGGCGAAATATCGCTTCTAACCGACCCGCCGAACAACCGCCTTAAAGCGGATATCATTTTAAAAACCAGCGTTCCGCTCGCGGAAAACGGGCTTAAAAATCTTCCCGGAAATGAATTTCCTTTTTCCGGCGAATATGAAATCAAAGGCGTACACTTCCGCGGCTTCCCCGCTACAGCCGCCGAAAAAAATGATAAAGAAGCGAAAACTGTTTTTTTGGTGGAATGGGAAGATTTCCGGCTGGCTTTTTTAGGACAGATTTCTTCCACGCTTTCGCCTGATATTCTCGAAGAAATCAGCGAGATTGATATTTTATTTATGCCCGTTGGCGAAAAATATCTGGCTCCCGAAATCGCCAGACAGATAATCAAGCAAGCCGAGCCAAGAATAATCATTCCGGAAATTTTCAAAGGGGGCGAAAAATTTTTGAAACTGATGGAAAAAAAGCCGGAAGTCCAAGCCAAACTGGTTATCAAGAAAAAAGACGTCGAAAAATTAAAAAATGAGATAATTATTTTGAAACCTCTGTCTTAAAATGAAAAACATCCTTGAAAAATTCGAGAAGTATTTAAAAAAACTCCAGCAATCCGGCGAATCAACCAAAAAGACCGCCACCGCGATAGGAACGGCTATTATTATGATTATTATCGTTTTGATTTGGTTCCAGTTTTTCAATCCCATCAGCCAGCCCGCCGCCGCGACTCCCCCAGAACAAAACCAGATTTCCTTTTTCAGTACCTTTAAAAACGGCTTAAGTATAGTCGGCGGCGCCATCGGCAACGAAATAAAAAACGTATTGCGGGGTTTAAGTTCTCCGCGGCAATATATAATTAATTCTCCGCAAAAATAAAATGACAAAAAAAGAAAAAAACGGCCGCCAGCCGGCCGAAAAAAATCAAAAACCCGCCGAAAATAAAAATGCCAGCCGGGAAATAACCACCGAACTTCAGGAATCCTACCTTGATTACGCGATGTCGGTTATCGTCGGCCGGGCATTGCCGGATGTCCGCGACGGCCTGAAGCCTGTTCATCGGCGCATTCTTTGGGCGATGTGGGAAAGCGGCCTGACTCATCAAGCCAAATTCCGAAAGTCCGCCAATATCGTCGGTGAAGTTTTGGGCAAATACCACCCTCACGGAGACGTATCCGTTTATGACGCCATGGTCAGAATGGCCCAGGAGTTCCAGCTCCGCTACCCCCTCGTCCAGGGCCAGGGAAACTTCGGTTCAATCGACGGCGATAGCGCCGCCGCTTACCGCTACACCGAAGCCAAACTTTCCAAAATCGCCGGCGAACTTTTAGTTGATATTGAAAAAGAAACTGTTGATTGGCAGCCTAATTACGACGCCCGGCTAAAAGAACCGACTGTCCTTCCGGCCAAGCTGCCTAATCTTTTAATTAACGGATCCTACGGCATTGCCGTCGGAATGGCCACTAACATCCCGCCTCATAACCTGGGTGAAATTATCGACGCTACATTACATTTAGCCGATAATCCTGACGCCAGCAACAAAGATTTAGTTCCAAAATTTATTAAAGGTCCGGATTTTCCGACTGGCGGACTGATTTTTGATCAAAAAGCGATTATTGAAGCTTATCAAAACGGCCGGGGTAATATTCCCATCCGCGGCAAAGCGGAAATCTTTGAAAAGAAAAGCCGCCAATTTGAAATTGTTATCACTGAAATCCCTTATCAAGTTAACAAATCCGAATTAATAATAAAAATTGCCGACCTTATTCAAACTAAAAAAATAGAAGGAGTGCGCGATGTCCGCGACGAATCCGATAAAGAAGGACTCCGCGTCGTTATCGAACTTAAAAACGACGCTCCGCCGCAAAAAATCCTGAACCAGCTTTTCAAATACACCGACCTCCAAAAGAATTTCAATTTAAATATGCTTGTTTTGGCCGATGGCCTGCAACCTCAAGTTTCTTCTTTAAAAGAAATTTTATCCGCCTATCTTGATTATCGGAAAATTGTCGTCAGACGCCGAACAGAATTCGACTTAAAAAAGGCGCGGGAAAGAGCTCATATTTTAGAAGGACTTTCCAAGGCGCTTAACTCAATTGACGCCATTATTAAAACCATCAAAAAATCAGATAATCGCGACGACGCTCATAAAAATCTTGTCCGAAATTTCAAATTAAGCGATATCCAGGCAACTGCTATTCTGGAAATGAAACTCCAAACGCTGGCCGCCTTAGAACGCAAAAAAATAGAATCGGAGCTTAAAGAGAAAGCCGCTTTAATTAAAGATTTAGAAATAATTCTTAAGAGTTCCGCTAAAATAGTTAAAATTATCAAAACCGAATTGGAAGAGCTCAAACAAAAATATGGCGAAGAGCGGCGCACTCAGACGGTCTCAACCGGTATTAGCGAATTTAAAGAAGAAGACCTGATTCCGCAGGAGGAAACCGTCATCGCCCTTTCTTACGGCGGCTACATCAAACGGCTTCCGCCTAGCACATTCAAGTCGCAAGGACGGGGCGGCAAAGGGCTTATCGGCTCCGAAGTCAGCGAAGAAGATTTCTTAACTCATTTCCTGAAGGCCAACACCCACGACAATATTTTGTTTTTCACTTCTTTGGGCAGAGTTTTTCAAACCAAAGTTTATGAAATTCCCGCTGCCAGCCGCATATCCAAAGGAAAAGCTATCCATAATTTCCTTGAGCTTTCAACAGATGAAACCATCTCCGCTATTGTCGCTTATCCGGAAAAAAGCCAGGAATCTAATTTCATTTTTATGGTTACTCAAAAAGGGCTTATTAAAAAAACTCCTCTGTCAGAATTCCAGAACATCAGACGAACCGGCATTATTGCCATTAAAATCAAAAAAGAAGACAGGCTTGTCGGCACCAAGCTTTCAAGCGGCCAAGACGAAATAATAATTGCGACCGCTAAAGGCAAATCAATCCGCTTCAAAGAAAGTCAAGTTCGGCCAATTGGCCGCAATGCCGCCGGATTCATCGGAATGCGTCTTAAAAAAGATGATTATGTAGCCGGTTTTGATATAATCAAAAATGGAGAGAAAAATGCCAGCTTTTTGACGGTTATGCAAAACGGCTTCGCCAAGCAAACCCCTCTTAAAGATTACCGGCTTCAAAAACGCGGCGGTAGCGGCATCAAAACCGCTAATATCACGCCAAAAGTCGGGCCAATAATCAACGGTCAGATTATCAGCTCGCAGGAAGAAATTTTCGCTTTAAGCGCCAAAGGCCAGGTGCTAAGAACGCAACTCTCCGCTATCAGAACCACCGGCCGAGCCGCCCAAGGAGTCAGAATTATAAATCTGAACGCCGGCGACCGGTTGATAGGCGTCGTTTTAATTTAATGCCAACCAAACTAACCAAACAACAAATCGCTATTATTGGTCTAGGCGGATTAATAGTTATTATAATTATCGGCGCTTTTTTGTTCAGCGGCATTTCCACGCCGCAGGTCAACCAATATTCATTAACCATCTGGGGAACCCAGGATGAAACGGTATGGAAAAAAATCATCCAGGATTACGAAGCTTTCAAACCAAATGTCAGCGTTAGCTACCAACAAATAAACGCTGATAATTACGACTCCCAAGTTTTAAACGCTTTGGCCTCCGGAAACGGACCGGATATTTTTGAAATCGACAATCATCAGCTTTTAGAAAATTTGAGCCGCATCACGCCGGTTGATCCTCAACAACTTAATATCAGCCAGCTCAATAATCTGTTTCCCGATGTCGTTGGCCAGGATTTTACCCTTAACGGTCAAATATACGCTTTGCCCATCAATATGGACACTCTCGCCTTATTTTATAACAACGATTTATTCAACGCGGCCGGCGTGGCGCAACCGCCGACAACCTGGAGTAATATTGAGGCGCTCATTCCGGTTTTTAAGCAAGCAGACTCCAATGGTCAAATCAACCAGGCCGCCATCGCTTTAGGCGGCTCCTCTCAAACAATTAACTACGCGCCCGATATTTTAAGTTTTTTAATGCTTCAATACGGAACCGCTATGGCGCAAATTAGCTCAAACGGCTATCAGGCTTCGTTTGCCGAAAATCAAACAGAGAATCCCGGCTTGAACGCTTTTAATTTTTATTTAAATTTCGCCACTCCAAGTAACGCCGATTACACCTGGAATGACACTCTCGGAAATTCGTTTGACGAATTCGCTGCCGGCAAAGTAGCTATGATGCTAGCTTACGGAAAAGATATCGGCGTTATTCAAAACAAAAACGCTTATTTGAATTTTAAAACGGCTGCCGCCCCCCAGCTTAACCCAAGCAAGCCGGTTAGCTACGCCAATTATCAGGGATTAGTAGTTTCCAAACAGAGCAACGCCCCAAGCTGGGCTTGGAATTTTATAATCTTTTTAACGGCCAACGATCAAGAAGAGACGGCCTATCTTAAAGCGGAGAATCAATTGCCCGCTCTTCGTTCTTTGATTGCTCAAGGCATTAATGATCAAAATAATTCAATTTTTAACCGCCAGGCGCTTACGGCGCAATCTTGGCTGATTCCAAACGAAAGCCAAACTAATTCAGCATTTTCAAGCGCCATCAAAAATGTCTTAAGCGGGCTTCTTGCCCCTCAAGACGCTCTAAATCAAGCCGAAAGCCAGATAAATCAAATCGGCCAATCGATTCAACTTCAAACACAAGGACAGCAATAAAACAACATTAAATCCCCAAATCCTTAAATTAAAATATTTGTTGTATAATAAAGCTAATGGGAAAAAAAATTAAAATACTGATAATTCCCGCCGTTTTTTCTTTTTTTATTCCGCTTATAACTTCGGCCTCTGTTTTTTGGAATTGGAGTCAATCTATTGTTCCCTGCGGTCCGGGAACAGCAATACCCGTATGCGGACTCTGCAATCTTTTTAGTTTAGGCCAAAATCTTATTTCTTTTGGTTTTACGCTAGTTGTTGAAGTTTTAGCGCCCGTTGCCATAGTTATTGGCGGATTTTACGTGTTAACCGCCGGCGACTCGCCTAATCGGCTGGAACAAGGAAAAAAAACCATTATTTACGCTATTATCGGCATTATTATTGCTCTAGCCAGTTTTGTCATCGTTAACACATTTATGTGGGTCTTAGGAGCTACTACCATTCAGGGAACCTACAAAAACTTCAATGGCTGGAACTGGTCCCAATTTAGCTGCCCAAAGTAAATAAAT
>CAZODS010000003.1:10122-12103 GCA_964578705.1 uncultured Candidatus Saccharibacteria bacterium | reverse complement strand
AAACACCATATCCGGCGCAGGCGCTAATAGCAAAGGCGGCCTCCCTAATCCTCTGGGCGTAAACACAATTCAAGATATTATACCAAAAGTTTTAAGCAGTCTTATTGATATTGCCGTTCCAATAGGCGCCATCGCCATTATTTACGGCGCCTTTCAAATGCTTACTGCCGGCGGCGACCCCGAAAAATTCACCAAAGGCAGAAAAACCATTACTTATGCCGCTATTGGCGTTGCTGTCATTATCTTAGCCAACGCGATAATCGCTGTTGTTAAAAGCGTCCTGGGCGCTTGATTATAAACGCGTTAAAGATATAATTTAAAAAAGGTCGAAAAACCTAAAAGATAACAAATGATTAAAAAAATCGCATCGATTATTTTTTCTTCTTTGCCATTAATAGCCTTGGCGCAAATAGGAGAGCCAGCGCCCGGCGCGCCGGTTACCACCATAACAACCGGCCAAGGTTTGATTAATACGGTCAACGGCCTGACAAACTGGATATTTATAGTCCTTATGCTGTTCGCGGTTGTTTTTATACTTTTGGCGGCCTTTAGTTACTTGACCGCTCAAGGCGATGATGAGAAGATAAAAACCGCGAAAAACCAGTTAATTTACGCCATCGTCGCCATTGTCATCGGCGCATTGGCAAAAACGATAGTCGCCGTAGTCGCCAACGTTGTGGGAGCTCCGGGCGCGGGCGGCGTTATCCGCTAAACCAACCAACTTAATTTAAAAAAATAAAGCCCTTTAAAGGGCTTTATTTTTTATTTAAAAAAGTTAATATTAAGATATGAAAAGGATTAATAAAAATATATCGGCTTTAATAATAACTTTGTTAACATTAACCGCCGCCTCGGCTTTTGCCGCCGCTCCTCAAAAAGCCGGCGGCCTCCCTCAAAACGCCGGCGATATGATAGCCCTTATGTGGAGAATTGTTGATTGGGTATTTGTTTTTTTTATTGTTACGGCCGTTATTTATTTAATGATAGCCTCTTTTTCTTACTTAACCGCCGAAGGAGACGCGGAGAAAATATCTAAAGCCAAGCACGAGCTGATTTACGCCATCATCGCTGTAGCTATCGCCTCTCTTTCAAGAGCCATAGTTTATGCCGTCGCCAGCATTATAGGAGCGAAACTGTAAAAATCGCATCTACCGATAAAAATAAGTTTTGCGGCTAAGTTTTTTGGCCAGCATTTGTATAAAAATTAGCTTTACATTATAATTTTTAGTGGTATAATTCTAATAGGTTAGATTTTAAAAATTAAAAAGGAGGTTGTTATGGCTGACAACGAATTACCCGAAAGCAAGCTCTTCAGGCGCTGGAAAAGCTCTTTGTTTCTCGCGCTAAGTTTCGCCGCTTTAAATTCCACTGTTTACAGCTATATGGCAAAAGTAACATTGCACAGAGCCCAGATTGCCACGCTGCTAAAATTGCCCATCGAGAGTAAGATACCACTGGTGCCGGCGGCAGTATGGATATATATATCCTACTGGCCATTGCTGATATTTGCCTTTTGGATATACTCTTTGCCGAAACAATTCAGGATATCCAAAGTTTTGGTAAGATTTTTCAGGCAGAAACTTGGACTCCAAGGAAAGGTAAGCTGGTTCTTCGCCAATCTGACGATTAAAGCCCTTGGCGCGCTCGAAGATTTAACCAGATTTATTTTCGGAGAAGAAGATGACGAGAAGATAATAAGAAAAGCCAGAATCCAAATCTTTCTTTCTTACGCCGTCATTTCGGTAGTCTCGGGCTTGATCTACTGGCTAACGCCGTTTATGCTTCCGCGGCCTCACCTGGGAATAGAGAAACTTCCCGGCCTGACGATAAAAATGCTGTCTTTTGTCTGGCGAACCGACTTGCCGGACAACACATTCCCAAGTCAGCACGCCAGCTTCAGTTTCCTGATTTTCTTCATATTCAACCACTTAAGAAGCGAACCGAATTTTTCGGAAACCAAGCTCACGATACCGATAATCAA
>CAZODS010000003.1:7396-10022 GCA_964578705.1 uncultured Candidatus Saccharibacteria bacterium | reverse complement strand
TTTCGGCTTAGGTAATATTACCTAAGCCGATTTTTTATCCGCCCGCGCGTGAATATCCCGGGTGTCAGCCCGCGGAGCTTCATTATTTTTTCCGGCGCGTGATTTAAGACAAGAGATTTCGTTTGACAAAATATTTTTTATTATATATAATATAAACAGTAAAATAAAATTAAAAACGGAGGAAAAAATGAAGTTCAAAGCATTGACTGTGTTTTTGGCTTTAATAACGGCGAGCTGCTCTTACTTGGGACAATACGTGCCGCAGGTTACGCTCCAGACAAGTCCGGACAACGTCATCTCCGGCAGAAATCTGATAATCACCAATTCCACCGGATATTACGGGGAGCTGGAAATAAACTGCCGGGTCATAGGCGTTGTTAATCCCGGAGACACGTTTTTCGCCAACTGGAATTATGACTGGAACGATAGCCAAAGCGCTGTTACTTTGACGTTTTGGAAAACAGCCGATAAAAAAGGGTTTGTTGGGGCGGCCGGCAGACAGTTTTATAACACAATCGGAAGAAATAACTGGGTTGTTAAAACACCCGACATTATAACGCCTGACGGGCGTACACCCTCATATCGGCAAATCAAAAATGCCGGCGGACAGTCGTTTAGCTTCAGCTTTCCAAGAATAATCTGGCACCCCACGACGGTTATTCAGATAGTGAACGACACCAAATACAAAGGAACGGTTGTGTTAAACGGCTCAAGAAGGGCGGTTTTCGAAACGGGCGATGTTTACTGCGCGAATCTTGAAAACAACAGCATTTTTATCGACCAATATACGCCGATAAACATAACCCTGCTGTTCGACCTCGGCGGAAAAATAGGGACGTATCAAAATACCGCTTATACCTATTCGAACCAAGAATACGCCTTCCAAGCAGTCGTATCGGCGCCGCAAATTTCTTATTAACATATCCCCCTCATAACGAGGGGGATTTTTTTGTAATTACGCATTATGGATTTAGAAACATTAAGCGAATCCGCCAGCCAGCGAATAGTAGGCTATTCAAATATCCAATATCCTAAATCCTAAATTCTGTCTTAATGGGGTTGATCATATTAAATACTTCTTGAGTAATTTTGCTGGAGGCAAAATTATTTAACAGGGTTGATTTAAACAGCCAATTTTCTATATTTTTAATTAAGATGTCTGGACATAATAAATGGGCTCAGATAAAACACCAAAAGGGAATAACCGATAAAAAGCGCGGCCAGCTTTTTTCCAAGCTTTTAAACGCCGTTTCCATAGCCGCCAAAACCGACCCCAATCCCCAATTCAATCCCCGCCTGCGTTCGGCGGTTGAAAAAGCCCGGGAAAACAACGTTCCCCAGGACAACATCGAAAGAGCCGTCAAAAAAGTCGCCGAGGGCGCCCAAAATATCGAAGAACTTATTTTGGAAGCTTACGGACCCGGCGGAACCGCTGTCCTTATCGAATCCATCACCGACAATAAAAACCGCTCTATAAGCGAAATAAAAAAGATTTTAAACGATTATGGCGCCAAATGGGCGGAAAGCGGAAGCGTCAAGTGGGCTTTTAATCCGCCCGCCGGAGAACAAGGAGAATGGGAAGCCAAATTTCCCCAGGAAATTTCCGAAGAAAACAAATCTTCCTTGATGGAACTGGCAGGCGCCCTGGAAAGCCGGGATGACGTCCAGAAAATAACAACCAACGCCAAGCTATGATAATTTTAGGCATTGATCCGGGCACTAAGCGGGTCGGCTACGGCTTAATAGAAAAAACCGGACCGAAAATAAAATTTTTAACGGCCGGAATTTTAAAAATCGAAAAACCCTTGCCCCTTAACCTATTGGATATAGAAAAGGAACTGTCGGATCTTATTAAAAGGTTTAAACCGGAGACTATGATTATTGAAAAAATATTTTTCATTAAAAACCGGAAAACGGGCATCGAGGTAGCCCAAGCCCGGGGCGCGATCCTTCTTTTGGCGTTAAAAAATAAAATAAAAATAATAGAATGCGCGCCCAACGAAATGAAAGCTGCCGTAAGCGGCTACGGTTTTGCCGATAAAAAAGCGGTTGAAAAAATGGTGAAGCTGATATTGGATAAGCCCGATCTAAACCTTATCGATGACGCCGTCGACGCCTTGGCTATGGCGATATTTGGAGCTTCATACCTCAACCAAGCCTGAAAATCAGCAGGATTGACCTATTCGGGCGCGTTTACATGCTTAAAATTACTATCGAGAGAAAAACAACGGCAAGGTTTGTTATTCAGACCGAGTCCTGCCTGCCGGCAGGCAGGGAAGCAATCCGCCGTCCGCCGGTTGGCGGAGGCGGATATGAGCAAAGCGATTGTATTTGACAAATTCTAATAGTTGAATATATTTATAAAAATTTATAAAAGGTCGACTAATTTTTCCAACTTTTTATGAAGAAAAATCAACAAACCAAACATAAAGGCGACAACGAAGAGATTGTGGAAATAAACGAAGAGGAAATCAAGGAAGAAGACGGAGACGATTTGGACGAGGAAGAGGATGATGATTTCGGCGAAGAAGAAGAGGCGGCGGAAGAACAGAATTTTTAAACAATAAACCGCTCCGATGTTATGTCGGGGCGGTTTAGTTATCCGCCTGCGCGTGAATACCCCGGG
>CAZODS010000003.1:0-7296 GCA_964578705.1 uncultured Candidatus Saccharibacteria bacterium | reverse complement strand
TTCATATCAAAACTCGACTTTAACGCCTGAAAATATTAAACTAAGAAGCGTTGGCGGCCGTACAAAGCGGCGCAAAACGGTTAAGTGTTAATTTTTATAAATTGAAAAGAAAAACTGCGAATAAAAAAAATACCCGAGGTATTAAAAAATTTTTGGTTTATTGTTTGATTTTAATAGCGGCGTTAATCCTGTTTTCAGCCGCCGTTTTTATTTATTATTTTTATACTTTACCCTCGCCTTTTCAGCTTTCAACCCAACAAATTTCCCAATCAACCAAAATTTACGACCGCACCGGCCAAGTTTTGCTTTATGAAACAAACGGCGACCAAAAAAGAACGATGGTCGCGCTTAATCAAATACCCGACACCTGCCAAAAAGCGACCATCGCCATTGAAGATGAAAATTTTTACAATGAACCGGCTTTTAATATACAGGGAATTCTCAGGGCTATTTTTGTCGACCTGACTAACGGCCAACTATCCCAGGGAGGCTCGACCATCACTCAACAGCTGGTTAAAAACGCTTTTCTTTCGTCAAACAAAACTTTTACCCGAAAAATAAAAGAGTTGGTTCTGGCGGTAAAAGTTAACCGCTACTATTCGAAAGACCAAATTTTGTCGCTTTATTTAAATCTCATTCCTTACGGTTCCAATCTTTACGGAATCGAGGCTGCTAGCGAAGCTTATTTTAATAAGTCCGTCCAAAACCTTGATTTGGGCGAATGCGCCACCTTAGCTTCGATTCCTCGGGCCCCGACCTATTATTCACCCTGGGGAAGCCACCAGCAAGATTTATTCGCCCGCCAGCAAAGCGTTTTATCGAAAATGCTATCACTTGGAGAAATCACCCAAAACCAGTACCAGTCCGCCATTAAAGAAAAAATAACTTTCGCCGCCCCGTCATCAAACATAAAAGCGCCTCATTTCGTTATGGCGGTTTTAGACTATCTGACGCAAAAATACGGCGAAAGCATAGTCGATAATTCCGGATTAAATGTTATTACTACTTTGGATTGGAATCTTCAACAAGAGGCCGAGAACGCCATTCAGGATGGCATCCAAAGGGATACCGACCTTTACCAGGCCTATAATGGCGCCCTGGTGGCTCAGGACGCAACCAGCGGCCAAATATTGGCTATGGTTGGTTCTAAAAATTACGCCTCCTCTTCCCAGCCCGCCGGCTGCACACCGGCCAAAAACTGCAAATTTGAAGGTAATTTCAACGTTGCCACGCAAGGATTAAGGCAGCCCGGATCATCACTCAAGCCTTTTGTTTATTTAACCGCTTTTGAAAAAGGCTACACGCCCGACACCGTTCTTTTTGACGTCCCGACGGAATTTTCAACCAATCCCGATTGCCCGATTGAAAATATTGATTACACGACTACTTCTTCGCCCAACTGCTTCCATCCGCAAAATTTTGAGGGAACTTTTATCGGTCCGGTTAATATGCGGGATGCTTTAGCCCAATCAATGAACGTAATCGGGGTTAAAACGCTTTACTTGGCGGGCTTAAACGACGTGCTGGATAATCTCCATAAATTCGGAATAACCACCCTTAATGATCCCAGCCGTTACGGTCTCTCTCTCGTTTTGGGAGGCGGCGCAATAAAATTAATTGATTTGGTCGAGGCTTATTCCGTTTTAGCGGAAAACGGCGTCAAAAACAGCCAG
Organism: uncultured Candidatus Saccharibacteria bacterium; assembly: GCA_964578705.1. GTDB lineage: Bacteria > Patescibacteriota > Minisyncoccia > UBA6257 > 2-01-FULL-56-20 > JAMDBA01. The sequence goes on along the minus strand of CAZODS010000003.1, from coordinate 5,623 downwards.
ACAATGATATTAAGCGTAAAAGACAGCCAAGGAAATACTTTGGAGTCTTATCAAAATTCCCCCTTAACTGTAGCTGATCCGCAATACGCGGAAATGGTCAATAATATTCTTTCGGATGCCGGCGCCCGAAGCGCTTTATTCCAAAACAGCATGCCTTTGACTGTTTTTCCGGGCTATGATGTCGCGCTAAAAACAGGAACCACAAACGATTACCGCGACGCCTGGTCGTTCGGCTATACGCCGTCTTTGGTCGTTGGTGTCTGGGTCGGAAATAACGACAACACCCCTATGCAAAAAAATGGTTCAAGTATTTTAGCCGCCGTTCCTATTTGGCATGAATTTATGGCCGCTGCCCTGCAAAACTACCCGCCCCAAACTTTCGATCGTCCCCACCAATCAGTAACAGATAAGCCTATTTTAAACGGCGACTATTTAGCCAACAACCAAATCCATAGTATTCTCTACTACGTTGACCCTTCTGATCCTTTGGGTCCGCCGCCCGCCGATCCCCAAATTGACCCCCAGTTTAATAATTGGGAAGTGCCCGTTCTAAATTGGGCTAAAACAAACCTTTCGAACTTCAACGTCCTTAACCAAACAAATCAGATAACCAGCCCGACCGCCCCTTCTCTGAATATTGTTATCATCCAGCCTTCTAGTGGCTCGTTTGTAAACAATACCGTTAATCTGCAGGCTGAAATCAAATCAGGGCAGCCTATTTCCAAAATAACAATACTTTTTAATAACCAGATAATTAAAGAGTTTGACGGAAATTTCGGAACCGATTATAACCTTAATTACAGCTTTTTTCCAAACAATGAAAACCTTCAAAATTTACTCCAAGTTCAGGCCTGGGATGAAAACAACAATCAAAACCAAAGTCAGACTATTATTTACAAATCAAATCCTTAAATTATATAATTCTAATTCCTAACTCCCTCTTCTGCCGCAAATTACTTCATTATCGGCATCAAGAGATAAATAAAAGAATTGTCGGCGGTTGATTTTAAGAGCGACGGCTTATTGCTGCCATTCAGCCCCAAAAACACTTCTTCTCCCGCCTTGACGGCTTTTAAGCCGTCAATAAAATATTGCCAATTAAAACTTATCTCCATTGATTCCCCTTTGATTTTCGCGCCCAAAAAATAGTTGTTCTCTCCGACTATCTGATTATTTGAAAATATTTCCAAGTTTTTCTTTTCTTTCGAAATTTTTATCTTTACTTCGTTGCTTTGGTCGCTAAAAATTCCCGACACCCTCAAAGCCTGAATCATTTCTTGGCGGTTCAAAATAACTTCCGTACTGAAAGATTTAGAAATTATTGATTCGTATTCCGGATAATTTCCTTCAATCAATCTGGAAATTAAATTGAGTTGTTTGGTTTTAAAAACAACCTGATTGCTATCGAAATAAACTCTTAAGGGTTCGTCTGTTTTCAAGACTGAAATCAGGTTTTGGGCGGTTTTTAAGGGAATTAGTATTTTAAACTCTGATTTCAGACTACTTTTATAATCGGCGGGCAAAAAAGTTTTTTCGCTCAATCTAAAACCATTAGTAGTAGTCAGTTTCAGGCCATCCTCTTTAAGAGAAAAAAATATCGTTTCCAGCTCTGGTCTTATTGATTGTTCGGCGGCGCTGATTATCAGTTGTTCCAATGATTCTTTGAATAATATTGAATTGATTTCTATGTATTCGCTGGCTTTGATTTGGGGAATAACCGGAAATTCCTCGGCTGAATCGGCATTTATACTGGCTTGATAATTGTCGGTTTTGATTTCTATTTTTTTGGGCTTTTTTTCGATATCAAGCCTCTCGCTCTTAAGATTCGATATCAGGTCGCTGAAAATCCCGAATGGAACGGCTATTTTTCCTTTTTCGATTATTTTTCCGGAAATCTGGAAAATAGTCGCTATTTCCAGATTTGTCGTGATCAATTTTATCTGGCCATCCTCAACGTCAATCAAAACATCTTTTAAAATAGGCAAATTATTACTCGTTATGATTGATCTGCCGACGGCATCCAAACCTTCTTTTAAATTATTTCTTAATAATATTATTTTCATTACTATTATTACTATTACTATTTAATTAATTATTGTTGTAGTTGTAGGAGACATTATTTAAGGGGATAATCGGATTTTGTTAACAACCGTGTGATTTTTTATTATTCCAACCTGTTGATAACTTATTAGTAATCCCGAGATAACTTGTTCTGAAAAATCATGATGTTTTATTTATTAATTCCTTAATCGAAAACATTTTTTGATTAAGAGCCGCGTTTTTATTGATTTCTTGGTTGATTTTCTCGCAACCGTGAATGGCGGTTGTGTGGTCGCGCTTACCCAGCTTTTCCCCAATTGATGGATAAGACATCTCCAGGATTTCCCTTAGGAAATACATCGCGATTTGACGGGGTTCGACGTATTCTTTTTTCCGACTTTGGCCGGTTAGTTCTTCGGTTGATATGCCGAAATATTGAGATACGCCCTTTAATATCTGGGCAGGAGTTGTTTTTGATGAGGCGTCCCTGGTTATTTTTTCAATTATTTCATCGACGTTTTTCTTGGTCAGTTCGATTTTCTTTGAGTCGCGGTAAAAAATAATTTGTTTTAAAACTCCTTCTAATTCCCTTACGTTTCTTTTGACTTTTTGGGCGACAAGATCGATTATTTCACCTTCCAAATTTTGGCCGTTTTCCAAAAGCCGGTTTTTAATAATGGCAACTCTCATTTCGTATTCGGGGAAAGTGATATCGGCAACCAAACCACCCTGAAAACGGGAGCTTAATCTTTCCCCTAAAATCGGCAGCGATTGTGGCGGCCGGTCGGAGGAAATAACAATCTGTTTGTTAGCTTCATAAAGAGTGTTAAAAGTATGGAAGAACTCTTCTTCGGTTGCCGCTTTTCCTCCGATAAACTGGACGTCGTCGATTATCAATACGTCTACACCGCGGTATTTTTTCTTGATATCATCCATCCGTTTGTTGCGGATAGCCCAAATAACGTCATTGGTGAATTTTTCCGAAGAAACATATTTTACTTTTACGTTTTTTAAATTATTTTTTATTTCGTTTCCGATGGCCTGGAGCAAATGGGTTTTACCAAGGCCGACTCCGCCGTAGACAAAAAACGGATTATATTTGGTGCCCACCTCTTTAACTATGGAGATAGCCGCCGCGTAGGCTAGTTCGTTGGAAGACCCGACGACGAATGATTTAAAATTATAACGAGGGTTAAGATTTGTTTCGGGGTCGATTTTATTAAATTCAAAACCTATCTGGTTTTGGCCGGCGGGTGATTTTTCATTGGTCTTGCCGGAGGGAGAGTCTTCAAAGAGATTGGAAGTGACGATAAATTCTATTTTTTTGACCGAAGGGTCGAAGCCTCTGATAATCCCCATAATATTTTTGGAATATTTACTCTCAACCCATTCTTTGGCGAAACTATTGGGGAGGGCGATTCTAAACACGCCGTCTTTTTTGTCGACTAAAATACTTTTTTTAAGCCATGTCGCGAAATTAGTCCTGGAGATTTGCAACTCCATTTCGCTGAGAGTGGAACGCCAAACTTGTTCGAGGTTCATTACTTCAATTCTAAATTTTATTACGACTTAGTCAAAAGCGTTTTTTGTTTATTTTGGGGATTAACTGGGGAAAACTTTTTTTGGCCCATTGTCGCTCAAGTTTGCTTATTTGTCAAAAATAAATTATTATAAAAAAACAATGTCGACCACTTATCAACCTAAAAAAAGAAAAAGGGCGAGAAGCCACGGGTTTTTAATAAGGCAGCGGACTTCGACGGGTCGAAGGGTTCTTTCGAGGCGGCGGACTAAAAAACGCCACAAGTTAATTCCTTAGCTTAAAAGCGGTTTTTATATTTAATGCTTGCGAAAAAATATCGCCTTGCCATCCAGAACCTGCCGATGAAGGCCTTGAAGGTTTTTAAAACGCCGTATTTTTCCGCCAAGATTTATCCGGCGGACAAGCCTTTCAGCCGGTTCGGGATGATTATCGGCAAAAAATTCGACAAAAAGGCGGTGGTGAGGAATTTGTGGAAGCGCCGGATATTCTCGATTTTTGAAAAATGGCCGAGAGTAGAAACCGACCCGAAAAATCTGCTTGTGGTTGTTTACCCCGAACTTAAAAAACTGAATTATTCCGAACTTAAAGCCGAATTGGAAAAATTAAAATAAAAATTATGGGAAATTTTTTTCATATCGTTTTATACAGACCTCTTTTTAACGCCCTGATATTTTTTTATAATACCATTGCCTGGGGCGACTTGGGGATATCCATAATTCTTCTGACTATTTTAATCAGGCTGATACTTTTTCCGATTTTCCAAAAAAGCGTCAGGAATCAGACTATTTTGCAGAAAATTCAGCCGAAAATAAAAAAAATTCAGGAAGACCATAAACACGACAAAGAAAAACAAGCCAAAGAACTTTTATCTTTATATAAAGAGCATAAGGTCAATCCCTTTTCCGGATTTTTGTTCCTTTTGATACAGCTGCCCATCTTAATAATTCTTTACCAGCTTTTTCTTAAAGGGCTGACGGCCGCTTCTTTTGTCGACTTATACGGTTTTATCGCGGCGCCTAAGAATTTTCAGGCTTTATTCTTAGGCTTGATAAATTTGAAAAATAGGAGTATTTTATTAGTAGTTTTGGCGGCGGCCGCCCAGTTCTTCCAGGGTCGTCTGGCTTTGCCGAAAGTCGATAAAGCCCAGGAGCTATCCCCGGCCGAAAGAATAACCCGCCAAATGGTTTTTACGGGACCGCTGATAACAATTTTTATTTTCTTTAATCTGCCGGCCGCCGTAAGTTTGTACTGGCTGACAAGCTCGATGTTTTCCATCGGCCAGCAGGTTATAATTAATAAACAAATCAATGGAGAATTTGGAAACAATAGTTAAAAAAATTATCGGGTTGATGGGCTTTAAAGATTTTAAGGTGGAGATTAACGAAGCCGACAAGCGTGGCGTTATTTTTATAACCGAAGATTACGATTTAATAAAAAACAACGCGGCTAATCTGGTTGAAAGCCTGAATCACTTGGTTTGGCAGATAGCCAAAGAACACGAATTCCCCGTCGTTCATTTTGATATTAATAATTACCGGCAAGAAAGGGAAAAAATTATCACCGAGCTGGCCAAAGCGGCGGCCAAAAAAGCGGCTATCACCAAGCAGGAGGTGTCTCTTCCGCCGATGAATGCCTACGAAAGGAGGCTCGTTCACGTTGAGCTTGCCACTCATCCGGACGTGGCAACTGAAAGTATAGGAGCTGGACCTTCAAGGTACGTGGTGATAAAGCCGATTCAGAATTAGAATTCAATACTTAAAAATCCCGCCAATGGCGGGATTTTGTTAGGAGAGCGTCATTTTGTAAAGCTTTTGGTCGTAGCGGTTGATGAAATAAAGGTTGTTGCCGAAAATTTTAATATCGGACATATCAAAATTTTCAAGAGGGTCGTTAAAATAAAGCCCGATTTTATTTTCGCTTAAATCTATTTTGTAAATATCGTCGCTGGTATAAACTGCGCGCATTAAATAGTCGTCTGGCAAAGTTTGATTGGCAAAATTGGCGTCGCGGGGAACGGCGCAGTAAAGCGTGCTTGAGGAATTG
>CAZODS010000002.1:18142-21298 GCA_964578705.1 uncultured Candidatus Saccharibacteria bacterium | reverse complement strand
CGCTCGGTCTAAACAATAGCTTTGCCATTCTTTATCCCTCGCTGCCAGTTTTAATTTTTATAATTAAATTTATAATTAAGTAAATGCGAAAATCAAAAAATATATTGGAAAGCTTTTACTTCGCTTTTCGCGGGTTGCTCGAGGCGGCGCGGGACGAGCGAAATCTTCAAATTCAATTTTCGATTGCCGTTATAGCGATTATTTCCGGATTTATTCTTAAAATTTCCCGAGAAAATTGGGTTCTTATCTTAATTCTGATCGCCTTAGTCCTAAGCCTTGAACTTATCAATTCTTCTTTTGAAAGAACTTTAAACGTTATTCATCCCGCTGACCATCCCGGAATAAAATTGGCGAAAGATTTTTTGGCGGCCGGAGTATTGATTGCCTCAATTATCGCGTTGGCTGCCGGATTGATTATCTTCTCTAATTATTTTTAAAATGGTCGAATCAATCAGCTCCGCCGCGTCTCTGCCGGCGATAATCTCTTATTTTAAATCAGTAGCGGTTAATCATCATTATCATCCCGTGGGATTGGCGAGCGCCAATATTTTGGCGATCGGAGCCAATCTGCTGCCGAGCTTTTCTAATTTTGGCTGGCTGGCTTATTGGCTGGTTTTTTTTGCGGCCTTTTTCGAGTCTTTTCCTTTTATAGGTCTTTTAATGCCGGGAACGATTATCCTTATAGCCGTCGGCTTCCTAGTTTCCTTGGGATATTTTAATTTTTACGATATGGTTATCGCGGCCGTCATCGGCTCTTTCTTTGGCGACGCCTTAAGTTATTATCTTGGCGGACGATTTGGGCGGAAAATATTCAGCGATACGGCAAAATTTTTCCACAATAAATATCTGGCTTATGCCGAAAATTATTTTAAAAATCACGGAGGGAAAAGCGTTTTTTGGGGAAGATTTTTGGGTCCGGTCAGGCCGTTTATTTCTTTTGTGGCCGGCGTTGGCCGGATGGACTGGCGCCGCTTTCAGATTTTTAACGCGATAAGCGCGGTTCTTTTCGGGATAATTTTTATTTCAGCGGGGTTTATTTTCGGGGATAGCTGGCAATTCTTGGCGTTATGGATAGACCGTTTGGGGCTAATGATTATTTCGATTTTAGCCTTAGTGGCGGTTTATTTATATCTTTGGAGAGTCATCGGTAAAAACAGACGGGCGATTCAATCGTTCTTCAAATCGCTCTTCTCTTCTTTTTCTTTGGCGATTAAGGAGAATATCTATTACAAAAAATTCATTAAAAGTCATCCGCGGTTCATAAATTTTGTCAGGCGGCGGTTGTCGGCGGAAGAATATTTGGGAATCCATTTTACGGCGGGATTAGTTATAGGCGCTCTTTTCTTGTGGGGATTTTTGGGCGTGGTTGAAGACTTGATTTCCAAGGACGCGCTTTATCTGGCCGATTTGCGCGTCGTCAATCTGGCGGCGTCTTTCCGAACGCCTTTTCTCGACCGCTTAATGCTTTTTATCACCGATTTTGGCGAATGGCAGATGATAACCGTTCTTAGCCTGATAATAGCGATTATTCTTTTGAGGCGGAAAAAAATTTCCCAGCTTTTGTCTTTGGTGGCGGGACTAGCCGGCGGGAGCGTCCTTTTCTCATTGACTAAAATTATTTCCCATCGTCAAAGGCCGCCGATTATTGACCGGCTCTACTCGATTGGGGGCTATAGTTTTCCCAGCGGGCATTCGGTTATGTCGGTTGTTATATATGGGTTTTTGGCTTATTTAATTATTAAGGCGGTCAAGAATTGGAAAGCGAAAGCCGCAATCTTTCTCGGCGGAATATTTTTTGTCGGTCTGATAGGGTTTTCAAGAGTTTACCTGGGCGTCCATTATCCGAGCGATGTTTTGGGCGGCTGGCTATTGGGGCTTTTCTGGCTGACGGTTATAATCACTGCCCTGGAGATTCAGCTGAAATATTTTTCCCTTAAAAATCCGCCCGCTCTTATAACCTCAAAAAAATTTTTTAACGCTTCTGTCGCTGCCCTGATTTTATTTTTTGTCGTTTTTTCCGTTGTATTTTATAAAGTCAGGGAGCCGCTTTTGCTGTTTGGGGAATCCAAAAACAGCCAGATTACTCCCGCGCCTTTGCCGGAGGATATATTCGGCGTTTTGCCGAAAAGCTCCGAGACTCTTACCGGGTCGCCGATGGAGCCGATATCGCTTGTTTTTGTCGGCAGCCAGGCCCAAATCAATAAGGTTTTTGGAGCCGCGGGATGGCTGAAGGCCGATCCGATAACTTTTGGCAGCGTGCTTAAAATTACGGTCGCCGCGCTTTTTCAAACTTCTTATTCGCGGGCGCCGATGACGCCTTCATTCTTCAATTATTTTCCGGATGACTTTGGATTCGAAAAACAGGTCGGCTCGATTTTAGACAGGCATCATCTTCGTCTTTGGAAAACAAACTTCACTTATAACGGAGAAAATATTTGGGTTTCTACCGCCAGTTTCGATGAAGGATTAAAATATCTGATAACCCATCATATCAATCCCGACATCGACAAAGAAAGAGATTTTGTTTTGGCCGGCTTATTGCAAACCGGCCTTGTTGAGGATTACCGCGAAATCCAATTAGTCCCTCCGGAGCAAGGCCAAAACCAAGCCGGGGACGCGTTCTTTACCGACGGCAAGGCCTATATAATCTTTTTAAGAAATAAATCCCAATCCCTAACCGCTAAATTATAGATTTTAGACGATTGACTTTCTGATAAATTTGCATTTAAATTGAAATAATGTTTATTAGAAAAATCGGCATTGATTTGGGTACCGCCAACACCGTGGTTTTTGTCCCTAACGTCGGATTTGTAATTAATGAGCCGACGATCGTCGCCTTAAGCCATCCCGACAATTCGGTTTTGGCTGTTGGCACCGAGGCTAAAGAAATGATCGGCCGAACACCGGAGGAAATAAGGGCGTACAAGCCTCTTAAGGATGGCGTTATTGCCGATTACTACATTACCCGTTCGATGCTGACCTATTTTATCAACAAGGCGGTTGGCTGGTTTAATTTTTTGAAACCCGATGCGATTATTTCGGTCCCGGCCGGCATAACTCCAACCGAACGGCGGGCCGTTGTTAATGCCGCCAAAGAAGCTGGCGCAAAAGAAGTTTTTCTGGTCCGCGAACCGATATTAGCCGCGCTGGGGGCCG
>CAZODS010000002.1:0-18042 GCA_964578705.1 uncultured Candidatus Saccharibacteria bacterium | reverse complement strand
GGCGCAAAAGAAGTTTTTCTGGTCCGCGAACCGATATTAGCCGCGCTGGGGGCCGGCATTCCCATTAACGCCCGTTCCGGAAATATGATTATCAATATCGGCGGGGGAACGTCGGAGGTGGCGGTAGTCGCTTTGGGCAACATTGTTTCCTGGACGAGCCTGAGAATTGCCGGCAATAAATTTGACGCCGCCATTATCGATTACGTAAAGAAAAAATATAATCTGGCGATAGGCGAGCAGACCGCCGAACAGGTTAAGATTGAAATTGGCTCGGCGATGCCGATAAAAGAAAAGATGGAATACGAAATCAGGGGACGTGATTTAATAACCGGTTTTCCGAAAAATATAATCATTACCGGCAACGAGATCGCCGAAGCGCTAAATCCGCTTTTGGTGGAAATAGCTTCTTCCATACAAAACGTTTTCAATCAGACCCAGCCGGAGCTTGTTTCGGACATCATCTCCAAGGGAATAATCCTTTCGGGAGGAAGCGCCCAGCTTCGCCATTTGGATGATTTTTTTAAGAAATTTTTCGGCGTTGCCGCTTATGTCGCCGAAGAGCCGCTCTTTTGCGTCGCCAAGGGAACGGGCTTGATTCTCGATCATTTGGATTTATATAAGAGAACGCTTCTCAATAAGAGATGATCGGCCACGAAAATTTAATAATTCTGTTTAAAAAAACAGTTTCCGCGCGAAAATTCCAGAATTCCATTTTTTTCGGCGAAGAAAAAATCGGCAAAAAACTTTTTGCTTTGGCTTTGGCTAATTATTTGGAGAACGGAAAATTTAACGATTCCAAGTCAATTTTAAGCGATATGGTTTTAGTCGATTATCCTCGCCGATCTTTAGGAGTCGATCTGGTCCGGGAGCTTAAAGAATTTTTGGGCAAAAAACCTTTTTTTAGCCCGTATCGCCTGGCGATAGTAAATGATGCCCAATTTTTGACCGTTGAGGCGCAAAACGCGCTCCTCAAAACCGCCGAAGAATCAAACGATTCGGCGCGAATCATTCTGATAGCCCGGGATGTCGAGCTTTTACTTCCGACGCTGGTTTCACGGTTTCAAAAGTTTTATTTTAGCCCTTTGAACGGGGAAGAAATGAAGGAATTCGCCAAAACCGCGTTTGGCTTAACCGGCGAGAAGGCCGAAGTGATTATTAAAAAATCATTCGGACAGCCCGGAAGGGCGGCCGCCTTTTTGGAAAAAAAGAAAAATCCGGCGTCCGAAATTATCGGTATGGCGTCGTTGGAAAGAAAAGCCTTTATCAAAGAATTGGTCGCGAAAGACGATTTTAATATGGGGCAATTTCTTGACGATCTAGTGTCTTGTTTGGCCGCCGATATCGCCAAACATCATTTTTTCATTAAGAAAATACTTCAACTCCGGCGGCAAGCAAACCTTAACCTTAACCCGCGGCTCCAGCTGGAAAATTTATTTTCGTAATAAAAACGGACAACGGGCGTTACGCGAGCGCGTCCGTTCCAGGCTTAACCTTAACTTAATTGGCCGTCTTTATAAAATTTACAAACGGGGTAAAATTAATTTATGGAAGATTATATTAAAAACTTAGACAATAAAATCGGAGCGATATTGGATGGTTTCGGTCGCGACATATCTGGAATCCGCGGCAACAGGCCGACGCCTCAGCTTCTGGAAAATATAAAAATTAACTGCTACGGCCAGGTTTTGCCGCTAAAACAGCTCGGCTCTCTAAATGTCGTCCCCCCCAGAGAAATAGATGTTAATTTATGGGATAAGAGCATCATTAAAATCGCCGTCAAGGCCATTGACGACGCCAAACTTGGCGTTACCGCGAGTGATGACGGCAATATTATCCGCGTATCCTTACCTGTCTTAAGCGAAGAAAGGCGCAAGGAATTTGTCAGGCAGGTTTCGCGGATTGCCGAAGAGTCGCGCATTCAAATCCGGCGGGAAAGGGATGAAATAAACAAAGAAGTTAAATCGGCGGAAGGGGAGGGGGTTCTAAGCGAAGATCAGAGATTCAAAGCCTTAAAAAAAATTCAGGAAATAATCGATGGCGCCAATAAAAAAATCAATTCATCGGCTGAAGCAAAGACTGGAGAACTGATGCGGCAATGATTATCGCGCTGGTTATTGTCGTTTTGGTGTTTTTGATAATTACCCACGAGCTTGGGCATTTTTTATTGGCCAAGCTTTTTAATGTCAAAGTTGAAGAATTTGGGTTGGGATATCCGCCGAAAATCGTTTCCAAAAAAATCGGCGAAACAGAATATAGTCTCAATGCTTTGCCATTCGGCGGATTTGTGAGAATCCAAGGTATGGCTGGCGAAGAGGGCGAATTAAATAGCGCGGCGAAAAAAGATCCGCGGAGTTTTGAAAATCAAGGCGCTTTGAAAAGGGCGGCGATTTTGGTTGGCGGGGTTTTGATGAATTTTTTCGCGGGCTGGCTGATTTTGACTTTCGTTTTTATGGCAGGAATTTCTCCGGCGCTTGTCGTTAGCGGCGTCTCCAAGGGCTCTCCGGCGGCTTTAGTTGGCATCGAGGCGGGCGACACGATAACCAATTTTTCCAATAGCGAAAAATTTATTAGTTTTATTGACCAGCACCGGGGCCAGGCCGTTACTTTGGATATTAAACGCCAAGAAAAGGGAATAATTTTATCCGTCGTTCCCAGAGTAAATCCGCCGCAAGGAGAAGGGGCGCTCGGAGTAATGTTTACTCAAACAGGAATCGCTCCGCGGCCGTTTTTCTCGGCGCTTTGGAGCAGTCTACTCCAGTCCCTTTTTCTCTGCTGGCTGGTCTTGGAAACATTAGGTTTATTGATCGCTAATTTATTAACCAAGGCATCGCTTTTAAGCGGCGTCGTCGGTCCAATAGGCGTTTTTCAAATAGCGCAACAAACCGTTTCTCTCGGCTGGATATTTTTCTTTAATCTTTTTGCCCTGATAGCCCTAAATCTGGCTGTTTTGAATTTATTGCCTCTTCCGGCTCTTGATGGCGGCCATCTGCTTTTTATTTTAATAGAAAAAATAAAAGGCTCTCCCGTCTCCGAAAAGATACAAGCGGCGGTTAATAAATTCGGTTTCGCTTTTCTGATTATTCTGATGATTTTGGTCAGTATCCGCGACATCAGCCGCTTTTTGTAATTCGGGAATATCAAACAAATCTAATTCTGCATCCTAAATTCCGGATTCTAATTATTATTTTAGATACGGCGCGAGCTAACCTCTTTAACACCCTTTGTTTTTTTTATCTTAAGGACGACGTTTTCTATTTTGTTTTTGTCGGTTGCGTCGAGGATAAATTTATTGATAATAAACTGGCCGGTTGGCTGATTGACGGTGTTGATGCCGACGATGTTGATGCGCTGGCGGTTTATAACGGAAGCAATTTCTTTAAATATGCCGATGCGGTCTTTGACGACAACCTTAATTTCGGTCTTAAAAGAAGAAGTTTTTAAATCGCTTTTTTTAAAATGTTCTTTCATAGCCGATTTGATGTGGTCGCGAGCGACGCTGGTTTTGATAAACTTCAGCCAGTCCTCGGAGGGTCTCTTGTTTTTTTGGGTCAAAATCTCCACCACGTCTCCCGAGCGCAATTCGAAATTTAAGGGAATTATCTGGTTGTTCACTTTCGCTCCAACACAGGAATTTCCTATTTCCGAGTGGATCTGATAGGCGAAGTCTATCGGCGTGGCTCCGAGCGGCAGGTCGTAAACGTCGCCTTTCGGCGAAATAACAAAAATCCGATCTTTAAAAAAGTCCACTTTCATCGATTGCAGGAAATCTTCGGAATTTTCGCTTAAAGACTGATATTTTTCCTGCCAGCTTCTTAGTTGTTTCACCCAAAGCACGTCTTCGGTTTTGGCTTTTACCGATTTTTTTTCGAGATAAGAATCAGACTCTTTGCTTTGTTCGTAAATCCAGTGGGCGGCGATGCCGTTCTCGTTTTCTTCGTGCATTTGTTTGGTGCGAATTTGAAACTCAACCTCCTTTCCTTCCGGCCCGATAACGGTGGTATGGAGGCTGCGGTAGCCGTTCGGTTTTGGCATCGCGATATAATCTTTTATTCGCCCGGGAAGAGGCGGCCAAAGCTGATGAACTATGCCTAAGGCGGCGTAGCAATCCTCGATAGTTGAAACGATGATTCTGAAAGCCACCAAATCATAAATTCTTTCTATATCCATATCATATCGCCTTAATTTTTTATAAAGACTGGAATATCTTTTGGCCCGGAAATCAATTGCCAGCGGCGCTATGCCCTTTTCGGCCAGAGATTTTTCTATTAGAGGCTTTATTTTAGAAAGATAAGCCTCTCTCTTACCGAACTCTTCTTTAATATTTTCTTTAAGCCATCCGTATTCTTTCGGGTAAAGGTAGGGGAAAGCCAAATCTTCCAGTTCTCCGCTTAAATTTTGCATTCCCAGCCGGTAAGCCAGGGGAGAATATATTTCGTAAGTTTCCAGGGCTATTCTCTTTTGTTTTTGGGGCGGGAGGGCGGATAGAGTTTTCATGTTATGCAGCCGGTCGGCCAATTTTATGAAAATAACCCGCAAATCTTCACTCAAGGACAGGATCATTTTTCGGAGATTTTCCGCCTTCGCTTCCAGCCCGCGGTATTTTATTTTTCCCAACTTAGTTACTCCTTCAACCAAAAAAGTAATTTCCGGTCCGAATCGCGCCAGCATTTCTTCTTTGGTTGTCGGCGTATCTTCCAGAACGTCGTGAAGAAGGGCGGCGGCGATGGTTGATTCGTCCAGTTTCCAGTTTAAAACCGACTGGGCGGCCGCGAGAGGATGAAGAAAATAAGGCTCGCCGCTTTTACGCTTTTGCCCTAAATGGGCTTTTTCGCTGAATTCATAAGCTTTTTTAATTAACGGGCTTTTTTCAGCCAGTTCTTTTACCGTCATCTCTTCAATTGTATTTTATTTAAGGTTTTTTTGGTAATTGGCCGAGTTTTACTGATAGTGGTATAATAAAAGAAAACAGCGGGCTTAGTCGGGCCTTTATGATATTAATAAAAAAATGTTTTATCCAATGATGTTCGGTTATGGCGATTGGGGGTGGGGGAGCATGATTTTAATGTTTGTCTGGTGGATACTGATTATTGTCGTTTTTGTTTTGGCGGCAAGGTGGCTGGTTATAGTCTCGGGCGGCCGGAGAAAGGAAGGCGGTGATGCCGTTGAAATTCTCAAAGAAAGATATGCCAAAGGAGAAATAGACAAAAAGGAATTTGAAGAAAAATTGCGCGAGTTGAAAAATATTTGATTGGCAGCTCTTCCGTCGGTTTAAAATAAAAATTATAATTTAAAATATTTATGAATAAAATTTCTCAAAAAACCATTTTGATTTTGCGGGTGGCTCTCGGCTGGCTGATGCTTTATGCCGGCCTGGATAAGGTTTTAAGCGGTTCCTGGTCGGCGGCCGGATTTTTACATGGCGCCAAAACATTCAATTCTTTTTATGTTTTTCTGGCCCAGCCAAGTCTCATCGGCGTGGTTAATTTTTTTAACGAGTGGGGGCTGACTCTGCTTGGCGCGTCGCTCATCTTAGGAGTCTTTGTTCGCTGGAGTTCAATCCTCGGCGCCGTTTTGATGATTCTTTATTATTTCGCGTCCAACGCCTTTCCGGCGGTTCCGAACGGCTTTATCGTTGACGACCACATTATTTACGCTTTAATTTTGGTTTTCTTTGCCGCGGTTGGCGCCGGCCGGCATTACGGTCTCGATTCCATTCTCTCCAAAACACGCTCAAAATTTTTAAGGGAAATAATCGGCTAGCCGATGGCCGGGCGCGAAATTACAGTTATTCTTTGGAATATCAGGAGCCTTTTTAATGTCGGCTCTATTTTCCGAACCGCTGACGGCGCGGGAGTAGAAAAAATATATTTAGCCGGCTACACGCCGGCGCCGGTTGACGTTTTCGGAAAGTACCGGCCGCGAATGGCGAAAGTTTCACTGGGGGCGGAAAAATCTGTTGAGTGGGAAAAAACGGCAAAATCGGTTCGGGGCGCGGTTAGCTTGATCAAAAAACTTAAAAAAGGCGGTTATGTTATTTTAGCCATCGAGCAGGCGAAAAATTCAATTGATATTTTAAGATTCAAACCGCCTCTGCGGCGCCGAAAAATTTGTTTGATTATGGGCAATGAAGTTTCCGGCCTGCCGCCGAAGATTTTGAAATCCGCCGATAAAATCTTGGAAATCCCAATGAAAGGCGAAAAAGAATCGCTTAATGTTTCCGTGGCGTTTGCGGTCGCGGCCTATTTATTACACCGGGCTATTGACTTTTAAATATGATTTAATATCATTGAAACTAATCCGCAGACAACGGGCATTCCAAAAGAAGTAAGTTTACCTGCTTATCCGTAGGTCCCGTCGAGGAAAACATGTAATTGTTTTTTTGTCCGCGGCCAAAGGCCGTTTTTTATTAAATATTAAATTAAACAAAAAAATGAAAACTAAAATTCAAAAACAGGAAGAACTTAAAAAGGGAGAAAAGTTTTTAAAAGATTCGCAGGGTTTGGTTATTTTCGATATTTCCAAAATAAGCACTTCTTCCCTGACCAAGCTTCGGGCGGAGCTAAGAAAAATCGGCGCGCCTCTTTTGGTAATGAAGAAAAGGTTGCTTGGTATTTTGCTTAAAAAGGAAGGAGTGGAATTTCAGCCTAACCAATACAAGGTTTCGGCGGGAACGGTTTTTTCGCCCAATTTGGAAGATGGCGCGAGGATAGTTTATAAATTCCTAAAAGAAAGGGAGGCGGCGGAAAAAACCGCCGACTTAAACAAGCTTATAGGCGGCGTAGATTTGAAAAAAAAGTCATTTATCGGTTTTGAGCAGATCAAGCTGATAGGCGCTTTGCCTTCGCGGGAAATTTTGCTTTCCCAGTTAATGGGAGCGATTTCTTCGCCGCTTCGCGCTCTGCTTTATGTTTTAGATGAAAGAGCCAAAAAGGTCGTTACGCCTCCGCCAGCCGCTTAATTGGCGGATAGCGGATGAATAAAATAAAATTATGGACAAAAAATTTGAAGAAATAATTTCTAAGATAGAATCGTTGAGCGCTCTGGAGCTCTCCGAGTTGGTTAAAGCGATTTCGGAAAAATTCGGCGTTTCGGCGATGGCTCCGGCTGCCGCGGCGGGATCGGGCGAAAAAGCCGAGGAGAAAACCGCTTTTGACGTCGTCATTAAATCCGGTGGCGCCCAAAAGATTAACGTCATCAAGGTTGTCAGGGAACTTACTGGTTTAGGCCTGAAGGAATCAAAAGATTTGGTTGAGGGCGCCCCTAAAACGGTTAAAGAAGGAGTCAAGAAAGAAGAGGCGGAAGCAATGAAGAAAAAACTCGAAGAAGCCGGAGCTCAGGTGGAGCTGAAGTAGCTATAAATTTGGCCGGCCGGTTAAATAGCTTGCCGCCAAGGGGCGCTTAGCTCAGTGGCAGAGCGCTGCATTCACACTGCAGAGGCCGTAGGTTCAATCCCTACAGCGCCCAAGTTTAAAAAGGTGATTATTAATCCCGCCTCTCTTATGGAGAGGCGGGATTTTGTTGGAATATAAATAAATAGCCAAAACAAAAATATATTCTTCGGGATTGGGGATGGATTTATTAAGTCAAACGGAGAAGCGGAGGACCGCGACCGGGGCCGGAAAAATGAAGCTCCAAGGCTTATTCGTCCGTCCGAAGCCTTGGCGAAGGAGGACGCCCGAGGTATTCCCGCGCAGGCGGATAAAATTAAACTTTTAAAAAAGGAGGGCGTAGCCTGCTGAGAATAAATCTTGGCAGGCTTAATTAATCCTTTCGGGGGATGCTTAAATTTCACCGATAATTAGATAAGAGGATAAGCTGTTGATATCTTTCGGCCTAATATTTGTTTTATCGCTTAAATCCTGAATTATTTGAATCCCTTAGCGGGGATTTTTTAGTTTTGACAGATACCGCGGGTGGATTATGATAAAAGAGAAGTGGGGAATTGTGGATAATTATGGGGATAAGGAGCTGTTTCTGGGGATAAATAAAAATATTAAATTTATGTTTTTAGGAGAATACAGCCACAATTTGGATCCAAAAGGAAGAGCGGCGATTCCGGCTAAGTTCCGCGCCGAGCTTTCAAGCGGCGCGATTATTACCCGCGGCTTGGATTTTTGCCTTTTTGTTTTTCCTTCCAAATCTTGGGAAGCGCTGGCGCAAAAATTGACTTCGCTTCCTTTGGCTCAAGCCAATTCCCGCGCCTTCGCGCGGCTGATGCTTGCCGGCGCCGCCGACGCGGAGCTTGATTCGCAGGGGAGAGTTTTGATTCCGGAGTATTTAAGAAAATATGCCGGCCTGCGGAAAGAAGTGGTTATTGCCGGCCTTTATAACCGGCTGGAAATTTGGGACAAGGAAAAATGGGAAGAATATAAAAAGCGGACGGAGGGCGCGTCCGAAGAAATAGCCGAAAAATTAGGCCAGCTGGGAATTTAAAAAATATGCACACGCCGGTTTTATTAAAACAAGTTGAAGAAATTTTAAATCCACGCCCCGGGGAATTTTTCATCGACGGAACAACTGACGGCGGCGGCCACGCCGCGGCTATTATCTCCAAGATCTCTCCGAACGGGATTTTTCTCGGCGTTGATTGGGATAAGAGTATGATTGAAAAGTTAAAAATAAAATTTAAAAATAAAAAACCGGAATTAAAAAGCCTGATTTTAGAAAACGGCAATTACGCCGGCCTCGCGGATATTTTAAAAAAATACAACCTCCCGAAAGCCGACGGCCTGCTCATTGACTTGGGATTTTCTTCCGAGCAGATTGAAGAATCGGGACGGGGATTCAGTTTTCTTAAAAACGAACCCCTTAATATGAGATATGATTCCGGAGAGGCTTTGACGGCGGCGGACGTTGTTAATCGCTTCGAGGAAAAAGATTTGGCGGATATTTTTTACCGGTTTGGCGGCGAAAGATACGCTAAAAAAATCGCCCGAAAAATTATCGAAGAAAGAAAAAACAAGCCGATAAAAACCACTTTTGATTTAACGGTTATTGTCGAAAGCGCCGTTCCTAAAAATTACGAACGGGGAAGAATCAATCCCTCAACCAGGGTTTTTCAGGCGTTGCGGATTTTCGTAAATAAGGAGCTGGAAAATCTGGAAAAAGTTTTAAACTCTTTGGCGGAAATTTTAAAAAGCGAATCGGGCCGGGCGGCTTTTATTAGTTTTCATTCTCTGGAAGACAGGATGGTTAAAAATGAATTTAAAAAATTAGCTTCGGCGAAAAAAGCAAAGATACTGACGAAAAAGCCGGTTCAGCCGGACGCTGAAGAAATAAGCGGAAACCCCAGAGCAAGGTCGGCTAAATTAAGGGCTTTGCAAATGATATGACGATAATAAGGCTCAACCAAAATAAAGATTTTTATTTGAGGATGCTGGTTATTTTCCTTCCGATAATTATCATTGAAACCGCCGGCCTAATTTTCCTTTATAACCAGACGGTGACGTTGAATAACGGCATAGATCAGGCTAAAATAGCGATTCAGGGGATTCAGGGACAGAGCGCGGAAATCAATAACCGGATTTTCGATCTTTTTGCCAGTCAGAATGTCGCCAAATACGCCGAGGCCAACGGGCTGATTGCCGAGAATAGGCCTCAATACGTCGAAACAAATTCAAAATGGGCTTTCGCTTCTCAATATTAATAACTATTATAACGGTCGGAGCTTCGCTTCTGCTTTTTCATTTTTATCAAATTCAAATAATTAAGGGTTCGTATTATTTGGCGCGCGCCGAGACGCAGTTCGCCGCCGGCGGATTTTTTGACGCGCAAAGGGGAACGATTTACGGAGTAGATAAGAACGGCAATCCGATTCCCTTGGCTATTAACAAGGACTATCCGTTGATATTCGCGGTTCCCAAAGAAATAGCCGATGTTCAGGAGGCCGCCAATCAACTGGCTCCGCTGGTGAACCAATCGGTCGGCCAGCTGGAAAAAATTCTATCCAAACCCAATGATTCTTATGAGCTTCTGGAAAGAAGAGCTGATCCGGGCGTCGTTCAGCAAATAGAGGATTTTAATTTAAAAGGAATTTATTCGACTTACGAATCGGGGAGGTTTTACCCCTTCGCTTCTTTGGCGAGCCAGGTTTTGGGGTTTGTCGGTTATGACAGCCAATCGGTGGGGGAGAGCGGCCGTTATGGCGTTGAAAAATTTTATAATTCTTCTTTAAGCGGAGAGTCGGGCGGCCTGAATGGCAACAAGGTTGTTTCTCCCCAGCCGGGAGAAAATCTTACGTTAACTATAGACCCGAATATCGATAACGAAGCCGAGATGGTTTTGCAAAATTTGGTTAACCAATACAAAGCAACCGGCGGAGAGGTTATTATCAATGACCCTCAAAGCGGAAAAATTCTGGCGATGGGCGGCATCCCCAATTTCAACCCCAATAATTATTCTTCGTCCGATATCAGAAATTTCCTTAACCCGACTATCTCCCAGATTTACGAGCCGGGTTCTATTTTTAAGCCTATTACAATGGCAATCGGGATAAATAACGGCAAAATAACGCCGAACACGACTTACGTCGATACCGACTCGCTGGTTCTGGACGGCCATACCATTAAAAACTGGGACTTAAAAGCTCACGGCAAAGTAAATATGACTGTGGTTATCGAAAAATCACTAAACACAGGCGCGGCTTTCGCCGAAAAGCAAACCGGCAATCAATTATTCAAGCAGGGCGTTCTGGATTTCGGTTTCAATAAAATAACCGGAATAGACTTGCCAGGAGAAATTGCCGGCGACATACGCCAGCTGAAGGATGGCGCTCCTCAAATTGCTTATGCCACCGCTTCTTTTGGCCAGGGCGTGGCGGTGACGCCTATAGAAATGGTCGCGGCTATGTCGGCCATCGCTAATGGCGGAAAGCTGATGAGGCCTTATGTCAACGCGGCCCTTCAGCCCGAAGTAATCGGCCAGCCGATAAGCGCGGATACGGCCAGCCAAGTTACCCAAATGATGGTGGCGGCGATAGATACAGCCCAGGTTGCCGACCTTTCGGGATATTCTCTGGCCGGTAAAACCGGCACAGCCCAAATTCCCGACCATATCCATGGCGGTTATTATAGCGACAAATATATCGATACTTATATCGGCTTTGGCCCGGCATCCAATCCCAAATTTTTAATTTTCATAAAATTAGACGATCCATTCGGCAATCCTTTCGCCGCCGAAACGGTCGTTCCCGCTTTTAAGGATTTGGCCCAGTTTATGATAAATTATTATAATATTCCTCCCGACAGAATAAGCGGCTAATTATGGAAAAAAACAGACATCAAATTTTAAGAGGCGTACTGCGTTTTCTGGCCAAAGAAACTTTAAAACGCTATCGGCCGGGAATAATTGGGGTAACCGGAAGCGTCGGCAAAACTTCGGCTAAGCTGGCAATCGCTTCGGCGCTTTCTCCCGAAAGGAGGGTTAGGGCAATAAGGGCGAATTTCAATAACGAGCTCGGCTTTCCTTTGGCGATATTGGGCGATTACCAGAAAATTAGCCATCCGGTAATTTTTTGGCCCAGAGTTGTTATAGCGGCCGCGGTGAAATTAATTTTCAAATCAGATTACCCGGAGATTTTGGTTTTGGAATATGGCGCGGATAGGCCGGGAGACATAAAATATCTTCTGGAAATAGCCAAGCCTAATATCGGAGTGATTACCGCGATAGGGGATATTCCGTCGCACGTGGAATTCTTTGGAGGGCCCGATGAGCTTGCCAAAGAAAAATCTCACTTAATCGAAGCTCTCGGCGTAACCGGATTCGCGGTTTTGAATTCCGACGACGAAAGGGTTATGGATTTAAAAAATAAAACCCGCGCCCATATAATGACTTTCGGTTGCAATAGTCCCGCCGATGTTAAAATTACGAATTTTGAAAATCATTTCGGTGAAGATTGGCAGGGGATTTATTTTAAATTGGTTCACGGGGGGAATGTTGTGCCGGTAAAAATAGAGGGCGTTTTAGGAAAGTCTCATGCCTACGCCGCCGCCATCGGCGCGGCGGTTGGCTTGATATTCGGCATCAATTTAGTGAAAATCTCCGACGCCCTAAATAAACGCTATCAGCCATTGGACGGCCGGATGAATTTATTAAGAGGCGTCAAAGAAACCTGGATTATCAACGACAGTTATAACGCCAGCCCGCTTTCAACGCGCGCAGCCCTAGACGCGCTGAAATCACTTGAGGCAAAAAGGAAGGTCGCGATTCTTGGCGATATGCTCGAGATAGGGAAGTATTCTTTGGAGGTTCACGAAAAAATTGGCAGGCTTGTTTATAATGTCGCCGACATTTTGTTTGCCATCGGTCCGCGCTCAAAATTAATGGCGGAAGCAGCGCTGAATGCCGGAATGAAAAAAGATAAAGTTTTTATTTTCGATACCGCTGACGAAGCGAAGCTTAAAGTTCAGGAAATAGTCAGAAAAGGAGATTTGATTTTAGTTAAAGCGTCCCGCGCCATCGGCCTGGATAAAATAGTCGAAGAAATAAAACTTAAACAATAAAATTAAAAATTTCGCCGATTAATATTATGTCAGTTTGTTGATTTATTTTATTGATAGGATAATCTTTGTATGATTAATTTAGCGGCCTCATCGTCTAGTCTGGTCCAGGACACATGGTTCTCAACCATGGAACACCGGTTCGAATCCGGTTGAGGCTACGGAATAAAAATATTAAGTCCCTCGCGTTTGCGATGAGCTTCCGGTATGTTCTTACTTATAGTTTTAACCGTAGTCGGGCTTCGCCATTTTTGGTCTTCTTAATGTCTATATGTGGTTTTATGCCCGGAATTCTCTTTCGGCGGAGACTACGACGGGGAAAAACAGGCGGGTAATATTATAAAAAAGTAGTATAATTACAATTAATGGCTGACCAAATATCAAATATCCAGCATAATATCGAGCGCGCGCCAATGGAGGCCGACGTAGAGCGGCTTTCTTCTGAAATTAAAAAACATTAGAGTTCGTTCTTATTTTGCCAAAAAGTCTGTCAACGTCGGCTGATCTTATTTGGTTTGTGACGGAAACGAAGGACGAATCATAATATGCTCAATAGAAATTTATATAAAAAAATATTGACTCTTCGGGATTATTCCAAGATAAGGCATACAAATCCGTACGTTATCCATCTCAAAAATAACAAGCAAGAAATTATTTTTTTTGGCACTAAACATTCGTGGGGTCCGAAAGACGCCAAATACCAGCGAATCGAAAAACTATTCAAATCTTTAATCGATTCCCATCCCAAGAGAAAGATAGTGGCATTGATTGAAAATTTCGTTCCTCCAAAGTTTTTGAAAACACCGGAAGAAATGATCGGCTCGTTCGGAGAGTCGGGGTTTGTTTATTATATAGCCAGGAAGGCGAATATAGCCGTAATTTGTCCCGAACCCAATCCGGCGGAACTATTAGAGGCTGGCGCTTTAGCCACAAATGACAAGATTGGAGTCGCAGCCTGGGCTTTTCTTAACGCAATCAACTGGATGTTAAGGAAAAACAATCCTCTCTTGAAAGAAGATATTAAAGCGACTCAGAGTGTTTTGACGGCAATAAATGAAAGTTTGAAAATATCGAAAGGGAAAAACCCCGAAAAACTTTTAAAGATTTTAACTTCGAAAATCAATTCGGAAGTCAAAAGAAAAATATTGCCTTCTAGCTTTGACAATTTGACGAGGGCAAAGCTGGACTCCGAATTTATTAAAAAACTTCAGGACCCTTTTATTAAGCAAGCCAATATAAGTGATGCTGGGATGGAGGTAAATAGGGCGAGGGATTATTTCATCGCTCAGGCGATTATAAAACAAATAAAAAACGGTAAAAGCGTTTTCGCTGTCTTTGGGATCAATCACGTTGTTTGCGAAAAGAATGTGGTTTTGGAGGCATTTAAAAAGGCCCGCTAATCGCGGGCCGTTATTGGTTGTTAATCATCATCGCAACCGATGACCGTTGTTCCTGTCCAGGTGACAGAATCCCTTGCCTGGAATTTGCTTTCGATTTCTATTTCTGGCGGAAGCTCGACGGCAAAATCCATAAAAAATGGTATGTTTTGCTTATCCATAGCTTGGCTCCTTTTCTTTCAAATGACCTATAGGCTAGGATAGCAAACAATGAAAATATGTCAAGCGATGTTACTGCGAAGTTCCGATAGATGATCGGCTACGGCTCCGGAAATATTAATGCCGGTCATAACTTCCAGCCAGCCCCATTGGCCATTGGGATTATCCTCCAAGAAAACGACGCGGTCATCCGACGTTAAAATTGAATCTATCGCGCCAAAAGTCAGTCCAAAGCTTTTCGTGAAAGCGATGAGTTTTTTGTTTGTTTCTAGACCAAGATCTATGAACTCATGTTTCATTTTGTTGATTTTTCCGAGTACAGCAGCTTTCCTGAAATCAACCTTTCCTTCTTCCACGTCTTGAGAGTGAATTGCCACCGAGAAGACCCTTTCGCCCACTACGATCGATCGGACGTCGTATTTCTTGCTTATGTGACGTTGCAGAAATACAGGAGAGAATCGCATCCTATTGAGATTTTCCCCAGTCATTCTTTCTGGAGGAATTTTATTGGTATGCACGATTATTCTTTTGCCGTTTTTGAAATAAAATACTCCTTTTTTGATCTTTTTAAATATCATGTCGCGATCCACATCGTCCCAAAATCTAGATATTTCGACAAGATCGTTCGTGATGCAAGAGTCGGGTATCTCTAAACCAAGAGACGCCGCCCTTTGCATCTGAATCATCTTATTGAACTTGATTTTCTCATTGTTTTCCCATGGATTTACCACCGGGCACGTAAACATCGTAAACGAGACGTTTAAAGCCTCAAAAGCTTCATCTTCCATCCACCGCCTAAGCTCTGGTTCGTATTGCAATTCATCTCCAGGATTTGGTTTGTGCACTCGTCTGTTCCAAATCACGGAAACATCTTCGAATGGCAGTACTATATCCGGGAAGATGTAAGCTCCGGAAAATTTTCCATGCTTGTTCATGTCCATCTTCAATTTAACCCGGGCATGGAATTCTTCGGTGTTAAAGCGCACGAACGGAATGGTCATCTTCCTCAGTTTTTCCGCGACCAAACTTGCGCAATCATCTTTTGCGTGAGTTAGTATTAGAATAGGTTTACCCATATTTTACCTCCGATATTTGCTGCTATAAATAATAATTTATTTTTAAATATTTGTCAATAATCTGTAACGGTTTAACAGCTTAGAATATCATTCTTGGTTATCTAAGCTGTTGACCGGGAAGTGACTCGAAATAAAGGGGTTATGCGGGTAATATTATAAAAAAGTAGTATAATTACAATTAATGGCTGACCAAATATCAAATATCCAGCATAATATCGAGCGCGCGCCAATGGAGGCCGACGTAGAGCGGCTTTCTTCTGAAATTAAAAAACATTACGAGCGGCCGGAGTCAGCCGGTTTAAGCGGCCAGGAAATTATTAAGAAATCACTGCAAACCGCTTATCCGCAACCCGCTCCAACCAAAGTTCAGCCGGCGGCGGGAAAGCAGGTTTTGGAGAGCGAAAACATTCTGCCGGATTACGCCAAAACCGCTCCCGAAGAAGTCAAAGTGAAAATAGAAAAACTGCTGGAGATGACTTTTAGGGACGGGCTGGAAAAAGCGGCCGCCGAAGCAAAAAAGCAGGACCCTTTCGTTTTGGATGCCTTTCACGATTCTTTGGTTGAAAAGCTTTACCCGATTTTAAAACAGCGGGGAATTATAAAATAACAAATGACTTTTCTTTTGGCTTTCGGAGGATTAATAGTTTTAGCCGCCGTAGCGGTTTTATTTTGGTATCTTTGGCGGATTTTTGAAAAGAAAATCCTGATTAATCTTATTCAGGTTGAAACTTATCTCATAAAATTTCCCCAGGAGACGGCGGAAAATAAAGATTTCAAAACGGAAATAAACAAGAGCGAGCAGCTTTTCAGCTCGCTGGCTTCGCTTAAAGCGCCGGTTAGTTTCGAGGTGGCGGTTTCCCATATTGGCGAAGAAATCAGTTTTTATATGGCCGTGCCGAGGCAATTAAGCGGCGTGGCGGCAAAGCAAATCCAGGGGATTTGGCCGAAGGCCAGCGTTGAAAAACTTTCCGACGAATATAACATTTTTGTTTCGCAGGGAGCCAGCGCGGCGGCTTATTTGACGCTCAAAGAAGCATATGCTTTGCCTATCCGCACTTACGCCGAAATCGGCGCCGACAGTTTTCTGCCGATAATCGAGGGATTTTCCAAAATAAGCGAAGTCAACGAAGGGGCGGCGCTTCAGGTGATAATAAAGCCGGCGGGAGCGGAAGCGAAAAAGAATATTTTGAGTTATTTGAGGCGGCTCAAAAAAGGGGAGAGTTTTAAAAATATTTTCAAAAAATCCATCAGTCCTTTTTCTTTAGGCGATATCTCTTCGGCTCTTTCTCCGTCGAAAAAATCGGAAAAAGAAACGGAAAAAATTATTGACGAGACGGCGGTCAAGGCGATGGAGATGAAAGTTTCCAAGCCTCTTTTTAGCGTTAACTTGCGGATAGCCGCTTCGGCGGGATCGCCGTACCAAACTGAGGAAATAATGAGCGGCGTCTCTGCCGGATTTTCGCAGTTCGCGTCGCCGGAAAAAAACGAGTTTAACGTTGTTAAAGTTAGGAATCCCCGCAATCTTTTTTATGATTTTATATTCCGGAGATTTGACGCTTCAAAGGCGATGGTTTTAAACAGCGAAGAAATCGCCAGTTTTTTCCACTTACCGACTTTTTCGCTAATGACGCCGAAACTAAAATGGCTTAAATCCGCCGAGGTGGCGCCGCCGTCCAACCTGCCGGAGCGGGGCGCTTTAATAGGCAAAAGTGTTTTTCGCGGCCAGGAAAAAATGGTTTATCTTACCGACGAAGACCGTTTGCGCCACGTTTATACCATCGGTCAGACGGGAACCGGTAAATCGACTTTGATGACCAATATGATAATCGACGACATTAAAAGCGGCAAAGGCGTGGCGCTTATCGATCCTCACGGGGAATTTGTCGAGGATATTTTGGGTTTAATTCCCAAAGAAAGGATGGAAGATTTAATTATTTTCGACCCGAGCGATCTATGGAAACCGCTCGGCTTGAATATGCTCGAGTATGATTTCAACCGACCCGAAGAAAAAACTTTTATCGCCAACGAGATATTAAGCATTTTGGTCAAACTTTTTCCCGACTCGGGAGACGCAATGGGCCCGATGTTCCAGCAGTATATGAGAAACGCTCTTTTGCTTCTAATGGAAGACGCTCCCAACGAGCCGGCCACTCTTATGGAGATAAGCCGCTTATTTACCGATGACGCTTTCAGGGAAAGAAAATTGGAAAGAATTCACAATCCCGCGGTGATAGATTTCTGGGAAAAGGAAGCCACCAAAACCACCGGCGAGGCGGGTTTGGCGAATATGACGCCGTATATCACTTCCAAGTTCGGCCAGTTTACCGCCAACGATTACGCGCGGCCGATTATCGGGCAAACCAAATCGGCTTTCAATTTCCGCAAGCTGATGGACGAGGGAAAAATTCTGCTGGTTAATTTATCCAAAGGCAGGATAGGCGACCTTAACGCCAATCTTTTCGGAATGATAATTATCGGAAAAATATTAATGGCGGCTTTGTCGAGGGCGGACGTTGCCGACAAATCCAAAATGCGGGACTTTTACCTTTATATAGACGAGTTTCAGAATTTCGCCACCGACTCCATAGCGACGATTCTTTCCGAAGCGAGAAAATACCGTTTGAGCCTGACTATTGCCCATCAGTTTATCGCCCAGCTGACCGAAAAAATTAAGGATGCCGTTTTCGGAAATGTCGGCTCGATGGTTATTTTCAGGGTCAGTTCGCAGGACGCGGAGTTTTTGGCCAAGCAATTCGAGCCGGTTTTCAGCCAAAACGACCTTATCAATATCGACAATTTCAACGCCCATGTGAAAATTTTAATCAACGGCCAGCCTTCCAAGCCGTTCAATATTAAAACTCTTCCCAAGCCTCGGGGAAATGCCGAGCTGGCCAATCAATACAAAGAATATTC
>CAZODS010000001.1:6185-22367 GCA_964578705.1 uncultured Candidatus Saccharibacteria bacterium | reverse complement strand
ACCATTTAAATGGGGGACTTTTTATCGACAAGGCCAAAAACGTCATTGATTCCTCCAAAAACGCGAAATAAATCATGGATTCCAAAGCTAAGTGCGTCTTCCTGGGAACGCCCGAATTCGCCGCCATTATCCTTGAGAAACTCATAAAAAGCGGCCTTCAACCCCAAGCCGTCGTTTGCAATCCCGACAGACCAACGGGCAGAGAGAAGACGATAACGCCTCCGCCGGTTAAAATGACCGCCCAAAAAAACGGCTTGGCAGTCCTGCAGCCGGAACATTTGGGTGAAATATACGATTACGTTTTCGATCTCAAGCCCGACCTTATGGTGGTTGCCGCCTACGCCAAAATTATTCCTAAAAAATTTTTGGAGATTCCCAGGCTGGGAACTATCGGCGTCCACCCGTCGCTTTTGCCAAAATACCGCGGCTCATCCCCTATTCAGAGCGCTATTTTAAACGGCGAAAAAGAAACCGGCGTCGCCTTGTTTATGCTGGACGAAAAAATGGATCACGGCGGAATTATCGCCGAAGCAAAACTGCCGATTTCGGAAAAAGATACCAACGGACTGTTAACCGAAAAGCTCGCCGGTCTCGGGGGCGACCTGCTTGTAAAAACCTTGCCTGAATTTTTAAGCGGTAAATTATCGCCAAAACCTCAAGATGAAGCCGAAGCCACTCTCACCGCCAAAATAAAAACAGAGGATGCCTTTATAGACTCGCGGGAACTTATCGGCGCCATGGAGCAAGGAGGCCCCGGCGCGACTGAAATAAGCCGGCAAATAAGAGCGTTTGACCCCGAACCCGGCGCCTGGACGATTTTTGAAAAGCCTTACCGTATTAATAATGTAACGCTTTGGGAAAGCAAAAGAATCAAGATTTTGGAGGCGGAAATTTCGGATGGAAAATTAAAAATCAAAAAAATCCAGGTGGCCGGAAAAAACCCTCTGTCCGTCTGAGCTCACGCGGTTTTTTCCAATTTCCCGCCGAATTATTTTTCCGAATCTTCGGATTTTTCATCCAATGATTTCTTCAAATCTTTGAATTCTTTTAGCGCTTGCTCGTATTTCGGACGCATTTTAGGCGAAGCGTCTTTAGAAAATTTATCCGCCTGAGTTATAAGCGAATCCAAAAGTTTGCGCTCTTCCGCTTCAGGAAGTTCGTGACTGGCTACTTTTTTGGCCAGCTCAATGGTTTCCGCTTTCTTGAAAGTAATGATGAAAACCGGCAGATTTTTCAATCCGCTCAAAATCGGTTTATCGCCTTTTTTAAGTTTTAGCCCATAAGCCACTTCTCCTCCGTCCTTAAGCATAGAAAACAACCTGGGATTGGCTTTAGACATTATGTCGGTGGTCGAATCGACGGCAGCAATGGCTTCGTTTGTTTCTACATTTAAAATCAACTCATCCACGCCGTTTTGATAATCGTCAAATTTAGAAGTTCTGACCGCGATGTATCTGGTCTTGAACCAAAAACGGTTGAATGCCAATGTTTTTGATTTTTCCAAAAGCTCGCCAGCCGGGTCCGTAAAACCTTTTTTAAACGCCTCCGCCCTCAAGGCAACCGTGTTTTTGTGACGACTGTTCGTTTTAGTGTCATAAATCCCATCAAACCCATCCATATCAACGCGAAACTCACTATCAACCGGAAATCCAGACTTGCGGAACGCCTCCCCTTCTATTTTTAGCTCGCTATCAAGTTTTAAATTAAGCCCTTCAATTTCTTTATTCAATTCCCGCCTTTCTTCCATATTCAAAGCGATGTTTTCAACCGGATTTTTCATTAATCTATTTTTATTTTAATTTTTCTCGCCGACTCCAGATTTTTCGCTTTCGGCAAACTCATTATCAATATGCCGTTTTTGAACTCAACCTTCGCTTTTTCCGGATCGATTTCCTGCGGCAAAATAACGGAACGCGAAAAATTCCCCCAATAGCATTCCTGATAAATATAATCTTCTTCTTTGATTGATTGCTCGTGGGTTCTTTTACCCTTAACGGAAACCGAATCGCGCTTGACGTCGATATCTATATCTTCCGGCTTAACGCCGGCAATCGGCGCTTCAATGATAAATTTTTCGGGCGTCTGGTAAATATCAATGACCAGCTGTCCCTCTTCCTCGAAACTGTTTTTACCGTTATCCATAATTTATTATTATAAATCCCATTAAAGGTTAGGTCAATTTTTTTAACAATAACCTGATTTACAGGTCGATTTTTTTTAATTTTTCAAAATCGGCCAGAATCAAAAATCCGATTATCACCAAAAAAATAAGCGGGTAAAACAGCTCGCCAAAATTAAGGATTAAAATATTAAAAACCATATGAACGAAAGTCGCCAAGGCCAAACCGAAAATCAGGTAGCGTTTGTCGAAAAAGCGGCGAATACTCATCGCCCACCAGTAGCCGACGATTCCCGACGCCAAAGTGTGAAGCAGAGTCGCGCCGATAAGCCTTAGCGCCGCCAGCTGGAAAACGCTCGCCAGAAGCGCTCCCTGGGTGGGACTGCCGAAACTTAAATTGGAAACAGCCACCAGGTTTTCGACGGTGGCAAACCCGAGCGAAGCGACAATCATGTAAATCATGGCCTCTATCGGCTCCTTAAAATCTTTATTTTTATGAATTATTCCGTAAGCGGCAAAAAATTTGGAAACTTCTTCGGTTAGGGCGAAAAACAAAAAAGCCAATGGCGAAAGGCTTGATATGTGAATTTTCGCCAAACCCCTGCCGATAAGATATTCCACGATGACGGCCACAACGACAAACGCTCCGCCGCTTAAAAAAGTCAAAATTAAAAGTTTTTTCGGCTCCGAAATCGTGTCTTCATTAAGATAAAAAGCCAGCCAGATAAAACCCGGCAAAAGCCCCAGAAGGATAATCAAAAACGTCGTCATCTTACCACCGCTTAATCATTAACAGCTCATCCGGACGGAATTTGCCGTTCAGTTCCTCGGTAATGAAAGGCATAAAAGGATGGAGCATTTTAACGCATTCCAAAAAAATTTCTTCGAGCGTTTGCCGCGCGGCGGCTTTGTCTTCGGCGTCGGCGCCGTTTAGGCGGGGCTTATAGCTTTCGATAATCTTGTCCGCCAAGGTATGCCAAATATAATGATAAATCGTTTCGGCGGCGAGATAGAATTCGAATCCATCGATGCAATCGGTTATTTTAGTTTTAATTTTTTCCAGTTCGGCAATATTTTCGGCGTCTTGAGGAGTCAGCTTGGGCTTAATATTTTTATCCGCGTCATACATCAATATAAACCGCGCGATGTTCCAGATTTTAGTGGCGAAATTCCGGTAGCCGCGGATTTTGTCTTCGGAAATAACGATGTCGTTTCCCGGCGTGTTGCCGACCACCAGCGCCATTCTTAAGGCGTCGGTGCCGTAAATTTCGGCCACTCCCAGCGGGTCAATAACGTTGCCCTTCGACTTGGACATTTTTTGCCTGTCTTTGTCGCGAACCAAGCCGTGAAGATAAACATTCTTAAAAGGAATTTTACCGGTTGAATAAATTCCGAGCATAATCATCCGGGCCACCCAGAAAAACAAAATATCGTAGCCCGTTTCCATTACGCTGGTCGGATAAAAATTTTTAAAATCATTTTCTTTGCCGGCCATTAAAGTGGCGAACGGCCACTGGCCGGAAGAAAACCAGGTATCAAAAACATCGCTTCTTTGAAGCAATTTATTTTCACCGCAAGAAGAGCATTTCTCCGGTTCTTTTCCGTCGGTTACCGTCCACTTGCCGCAATCCGAACATTGCCAGGCCGGAATCCTGATTCCCCAAACAATCTGGCGGGAAATGTTCCAATCCTTTATATTTTCCATCCAGTGGAAAAATATTTTTTCTTGAAAGCTGGGAATAATTTTTATTTTGCCTTTTTTGACGGCGTCTATCGCCGGCTGGACGATTTTTTTATTTCCCTGCTTGGTCAAATCGATAAACCATTGCTCGAGCGCCATCGGCTCAATAGTCGTTCTGCATTTATAACAAACGCCGACCTGATGCTTATAATCTTCTATTTTTTCGAAAGCGCCGGTATCCCGCAGGATTTCGACCGCTTTTTCTCTGGCCGCCGAAACTTTAAGGCCAACCAATTCGGGTGGAACTCTTCCTCCGATAGGAGAAGGAAAAATCAAGGGGAGAATATCGCCTCTCACTCCGATAACCGGTAAAACCATAAGGTTGTGCCTTTGGCCGATTTCAAAGTCGGCTGCGTCGTGCGCCGGCGTTATTTTGAGCGCGCCGGTTCCGAATTCCATATCCACCGCTTCATCGGAAATTATTTTTAACGAGCCGCCGGTCAGCGGATTAACCGCGGTTTCTCCGATCAACCGCTTATATCTTTTGTCTTTAGGATTAACGGCGATAGCGACGTCACCGGGAATTGTTTCCGGGCGGGTAGTGGCGACGGTAATTTCCTCGCTTTTTTTGCCGCCAATTTTGTATTTTACGTAATAAAGCTTGTCATCCTTTTCCTCCCAGGAAACCTCTAAATCAGAAAGAGACGTCTGGTGTTTGACGCACCAGTTGACTATCCTTTTGTCGCGGTAAACCAAACCGTCGTCGTAAAGTTTTTTAAAAGTTTTGTAAACGATTTTTATAACACCTTCATCAAGCGTGAATTTTTCTCGGCTCCAGTCGCAGGAAGCGCCAAGCTGTTTCAGCTGACGCTCCATATTGGCTTTATTGTCGAGCGTAAATTTCTCTATCATTTTATAAAGCTTGTCGCGCCCGCCAGGCTCTTTTAAAATTTCAAACCGGTTCGTTCCTTCTTTCTCCAGTTTTTTCTCGAAAACAACCTGCGTCTCAAATCCGGCATGGTCGGCGCCGGGAAGCCATAAGGTTCTATCCCCTTTCATTCGGTGGTAGCGGATCATAATATCCTCGATAGTGACGCCGACGGCGTGGCCCAAATGAAGCGAGCCGTTGGCGTTGGGCGGAGGCATAATAATACAAAAATTTTGGATTTTGGATTTTGGATTTTGGATTTTCGGAGAGTTATCAGGATTAAAAAAGCCGGATTTTTCCCAAAGTTCGTAAATTTTTTTCTCTATTTTAGCCGGTTCGTAATTCTTGTCTATCTCCATTATTACAAGTCTAAATTAGGCTGGGCCAAAAGTCGATATTTTTTCTTTTGGAAATAGGCGAAATAAGCGGCGGCGGCAACCATAGCGCCGTTGTCGGTGTTATACTTGACTTCCGGAGCGAAAAAATTAAGCCCTCGCTTTTTGGCTTCCTTTTCAAGAGCCTTTCTTAACGATTTATTGGCAGCCACCCCGCCGGAAAGCAAAATTGATTTGACCTTTCCGCCTCGAGTGGAGAACTCCTCCGCCGCCCTGAAAGTTTTCGCGGCAAGAACGTCTATGACCGCTTGCTGAAAACTGGCGGCAACATCAGCCTTATTTTCCTTTCCTTTTGAATCGCGGAGATAATACAAAACAGACGTCTTTAATCCCGAAAAGCTGAAATCATAATTTTTTTGATTAATCATCGGCCGGGGAAAATCAACCGCCTTGAAATCGCCTTTTTTGGCTATTTTTTCGACTTCCGGACCGCCCGGATAAGGCAAATCAAGCAGGCGCGCCACTTTATCGAAGGCTTCGCCGGCGGCGTCGTCTCTCGTTTCGCCCAATCTTTTCCGGCGGTTAAATCCTTCGACCCGCAGCAAAATAGTGTGCCCGCCGCTGACAATCAAAGCGATAGCGGGAAAAATATTGGACGGCTTTATTTTTTGCGCGGCCGGCGAAAACAAAAAACTGTCTAGATGCGCCTCTAAGTGATTGACGCCGACGATTTTCTTTTTGTATTTTTTCGCCAATTCTTTGGCGAAATTAACTCCGGTCCAGAGCGCCGGTTCAAGCCCCGGCCCGACCGTCACGCCGATTAAATCTATTTTTTTAAAATCGGGATTCATTATCTTTAAAAGCCGCGGCAAATTTTTAAGATGCTCTCTTTTGGCGAGCATTGGAACAACGCCGCCAAACGGCCGGTGAATTTTTATCTGCGAAGAAACGATATTCTTCAAAACTTTAAAACACGGTTTTTTTTCGCCGCCGCTCGCCGAAATCAAAGCCAGAGCCGTTTCGTCGCAGCTCGTTTCTATGCTTAAAATTTTCATAAAAATTATTTCGTCAGCTCTTCCACTTCGTCTTTGCCGTTTTTAAGTTCCCGTTCCTGTTCGGCGTCTCTTTCCAAAAGAAGAGCCTGAAACTCGCCGACGTGGGTTTTTTCCTCTTTGGCGATATCCATGAAAACTTTTTTCATTCCTTCGTCGTCAAGCGCCGCGGCCAGCTGTTCGTAAAGACTGATAGCATCCAACTCGGCGGAAATACCAAGCCTTAGAGCCTCTTTAGCCGCCTCCTCTTTGGAAACTTTTCCGAAATCTATTGGCGAATATGATAACATTTGTTTTTAAAATAATTTTACGACCTTTATTCAACCGGACTTGTCCCCCCGGCAGGATTCGAACCTGCAACTCTCTGCTTAAGAGGCAGTTACTCTACCGTTGAGTTACGGGGGGCTACATTCAATTATAATTTAATTACCGGTTGACTTTCAAGGACTTTTTGATTATTCTAACAGCAGCTCGATTAAAAGTTTAAAAAGGCGGGAATAATGGAAAATTACAAAGAAAGAATCAAAAAGCTCGTGAATTCGACCGTTGAGGGAAAAATCAAATGGAAAGTAGCCGGCGACGAAATCATCAGGAAAGATTTTCAATGGATAAAGCTGACAGCCGAACACGAAAACCAGAATATGCGCCTTGAAGCGTTTTTCGACATAAGCCCGAAAGAAAACCCGAGCAACCCTTCCGATGTCGCTAAAGGGACCGATGTGATTCTGACTTTTCAGACGGGAGAAACATTTCATCTTTCCTTCGTCGAAAAACCGAATCCATCCACCCAAAAAATGGAAGTCGAGTCTTTCGACGGCGCGCCCGATATTCTTAGATTGTTTATATACGCTTACGTTTTTAGCCTTTCGTCAGATTAAGCGGGGTATTCCCCGCTTTTTTATTTTGGAATTACCGGGCGCCTACTATACATAAATGAGCGGGTAAAAATTTAAACGCCTCCGCTTTTTATCGCTTTCTTGCCAGCGTCCCAATAAGAGCTGTCCCCGTTTATTTTACGGTAATACCACCACTCCACTCCCCAAATATAAACATCCTTAAGGCCGGTTTTCTTCGCGAATTCAAGATTATTTTTTAAATCTTCCGGAGTAAAATGGGAAGTTTGCTGGTCAAACGGCAGTTGGGTTATGAATTTATTATCGGGCGCCCAAGGCTCCGCCTGAAGCTCGGTGATAATGACTTCTTGTGTTTTAAACAGCGCCTTAACCAGATCGGCGTGCAAATAGTAATAAACAGGCGGATAGAGATGAGTCCACCAGCCGGTAGAAGGCCCCCAAACAATCCGGTATAAAGTTGTTCCCAGAATTTTAGTAAGAGGGGCGGTCTCGAACCATGAACTTAGTTCGCCGCTGTCGGTTATAACTATCGGCCGCGACGGGTCAAGAGATTCGACTAAAGCTATTTCCTTTTTTAAAAAATTTTTATCCGGAGTAGGACAGGCGCCGAACAAAGCAAAAAGCGGCTCGTTTTCAACCTGCCATTCTTTTATAGAAGAAAAATTTTTGTAATGGTTTATGACGGCCGGCAGATAATTTAAAACCTCTTGTTCTTGTTCGGATTCGGAAAGACTGCTCACCCAGGCGGGCAAATGACACTCCGGCCAGCGGGGCACGCGCCTGCCGACAACCAAAAGAACATCGTCGTTTCTTTTTTTCGCCTCGTTAAGCTGAAAGTCCAGATCACTGAAATTAAATTTTCCTTTTTCCGGTTCCAGATACTGCCAATAAGCTATCAGCCGCAATTTTTTCGGGTTTAAATCGTCCAGCGCCGAAAGATAAACGGCTTTCCAGTCCAGTTTCAAATTTTCTTTGGCGTAAAATTCACTGAAAGTTATCCCCCAATTCGGCTCTCCGCGGCTCATATCAATATGCCAGCTTAAAATATAAATTCCGAAAATCAATACCGCCACTATCAGCGGATATTTTAAAATCTTCATTTCCCGCTGATTATTTTTTCGATATTAAACGCGCCCCGCTTTTCGGCCTCGATATATCCCATCATTGCCGCTCCGGCAAACCAGCCGTCGTTTAAAAGGTCGAACAGCCATTCGTCGATATAATCAGGATTCTTTTGGTCTGTCCCCGCCCCCAACCTTAATATCCACTCCCGGTTGAAATCCTCCTGCGAACCTACCGGAGGCGCGATAATAATCGGAAGCCCCAGGGCGGAATAGAAAGAAAGCTCGCTGGGCTTTGTCCATAAGATGTCGGCAACCCTCAACGCCTTATCAAACTTCTCAAAATAATTCTCCAAACTCTCGTCCCAGATTATGGAAACGCCCTTTCCCAATTCCCCGTTTAAACCGAACTCAACGGCTCTACTCTCGAAATAATTTCTGATTTCTTTTTTTGTGCCGGCCGAAAGCGTCAGTCTTATTTCCTGATTTTTTATTTTATCCTTCAAACTCTCCATAATGGCGGCCGCCATTTCTTTCTGAGCGCCGGCGCCTCCTATTGAAAGCATCAGCGTCAGAATATGGTCGGACGAACGGATCGGCTGGCCGATGTAACTCTGGACGAGCGGCATAAACTCGCGGCTGTAATTTCCTTTCGGATCCAGATTAAGAAGGCGGCTGTTCAGGTCGGCCTTCACTATTTCATTATTTAAACCGATATTTTCCTTTGGCAGCGGATAGCCGGTTAAAAATATATTCTCGCCTTTAACGCCATACGACTTCAGGCGCTCCACGACCCTTTGGGTCGGCGCCAGATATTTTATCCGGCTTTTTCCCGGCTCCAAAGAAACCCAAGCGCGGGCGATATCCGTATCGGAGACAACGCAATAAATTTCTCCCGGATAACCGAAATACTCCGCCATAAAAGCCGGAACGGAAAAAGTGGCTATCAGCGGAATCGGCCGGGTTTTTAATTTATCGATAAGATCCCTTCCCCAGCCGTCCTCGAGCCACCTGAAAACCCTTTTTAAATCGAATGTCGGCCGCTCGTTTTTTACCCTCGGATAAAAACTGATAATTTTCTGAAAATGATCGAAAATTTTGAAAGCCAATCTGCCGATCCAGGAAGAAAATTTGAGCCGGGAAATAAACTCGTAAAATTTCCGGATAGTCTCCCATCGCGCCCTGTCCCGTTCCGGCATTCCTTTGTAATTATTGGCGTTGATAAAATGCCGGTCGGGCGCCAGTTCCCGCAAGGGGTAAGCCGTCCTCTGGTGGCCGTAGCCCATACTTACCGCCACCACCCAAGCCGAACCTCCTACCGGAGAATTAATTTCTTCCGCCATATCTTTAATAATAGAAGAAAGGCGGAATTGCCTCAACCCTGTTGAATAATCCAGCTCTTTTTATGAAGCTCCCATAGCTTACACCCGAGATGCGCAAAATTGACTTTGCCGTCCGGCCGGACTATGCTTTAAGCAGATTTTTTAAAAGGAGTTTTATATGCAAAAAGAGAACGATTCAAAGACAAGAATCAAGGGGATTTGTGTGTGGTTCTGCGAAACGGGATTGGACGCGGTTTGGGCCCTCCAGGATAATAAATATATAATCAGAAATTCAATGGGTCAGGAAGAATGGTCTTACAAAGGACTGCATATTCTTGAAGAGGGAGATTACCTCGTCATTTACCATCCAGCCGACCCAGACGAAATACTCTGGGAAGGATTAATTTCCGAAACCGAGCCGCTAATAAATAAACCGGAAAGCGCCAACGCGCTGAATCATCCCAAAAATCTTGGCATTAGCTTAGAAAAATGGAATAAATTCTTTTTCAGGAACTATCCGGCGATATTAATCCCGAGATCGCAGCCTAAAAAATAAACTTGAGACCTTGGCCGACTCATTAATGAGCCGGCTTTTTTTATTTAAATAATCAATAGTAAATCCAGATAAAAAATGCCGCTATCGCCAAAATAAACGCCGTGATAAAAAATATCCTGAATATTTTATTTTCAAGGAATCTAGGTAAAAATGCCATAAATATAGCGACGCCTAACACCACTAATAATGGCCATTTGAACGCCCATAGTATCATTCCCATCGTATCAAAAATACCCTTATAAAATTCTTTGGCATTAATATGAAAAAGTGGAGTTGGCATAAGTTTTATGGACCTAGGCAGAATCGAACTGCCGCCTCCTCATTGCAAATGAGGTGTTCTGCCGCTGAACTATAGGCCCGAAAACACCTTAATTTTAATCCTAAAAATCCGAGTTGACAATAATTTTCAGTAATTCAAAATTAAATGATGAAGAGCCAGAAAGTTTTATCTATCGTTTTAAGCGTCATTTTAATTTTCGTCATCGGCTTTGCCATTTTTTACGTCGTCCGCTACGCCCACCAAAAAATAGAGCCCACCGAACAAGGGCGGTAAATTAAAATTAAGGATTATAATTTACGAATTAAGAAGTAAACAACCGTAGCCTTATGACTACGGCTACTTACTTTCCCTCCCACTCTTCTAAATCTTTTTTGATATGCGGAGGAATTTTGGACGGAGCTTTAAGAGTTAAGTCAACCAGTAAATCGCCCTGGCCAAACCTGTTAAAATGAGGCATCCCCTGCTTTGACACCCTCAAATATTCCTTGAAATTAAAACTCGGAGGAACTTCGGCGCTGATTTTTTTGCCATCGATCGTCGGAACTTCGATTTTTTTGCCAAGCAGGAAATCAACGGCGTTTATTTCCTTTTTTACAATCAAATCATCGCCGCTACGTTTGAATAAATAGTTTGGCTTGACGGACACTTTGACGTATAGGTCGCCGTCGCCCAAATTTTTTTCTCCCGCCTCGCCGGCTCCCCTTATCTGAATCACCTGACCGTCGGCGATTCCTTTTAAAATATCAATAGCAACTTCTTTGTCGCCGCTTATTCTTCCGGCCCCGGAACAAACCGGGCAAACTTTATTGGGAACAGAACCCGTTCCGCCGCAAGTCGGGCAGGTTTTAACCTGAGACGCATTTCCAAAAATAGACCTATATTCTTCCCTGACTTTCCCTTTGCCGCCGCAAGTCGGGCACTGCTTTGTCCCGCTTTTTTCTTCATATCCTTTGCCGCGGCAATGCCCGCAAGGGATAAGCGTCCGGTATCTTACGCTTTTCCTGGCGCCGTGATAAGCCTCTTCAAGAGTTATTTCCTGGTTTATTTCTATATCGCGGCCTCTTTTAAAAGGCGTCTCCCGCGCGCGGCCGCCACGTTGGCCGCCAAAAAACATATCAAATATGTCGCCAAAATCCCCTCCCGCGTTTTGAAAATCAAAATCGAATCCGAAAGGGCTTTGGCCGCCAAATCCGCCGAAGGGTCCGCCGGCGCCGAAAGGATTTTGTCCGCCCGAAAATCCGCCTCCCCCGAAAGGCTCGGCTGCGCCGAACTGGTCGTAGCGTTTTCTTTTTTCCCTGTCGGATAAAACCGAATAAGCTTCGTTTATTTCCTTAAACTTGTTTTCGTTTCCGCCAGGCCGGTCAGGATGAAACTCATGCGCCAGCTTGCGGTAAGCCTTTTTTAATTCTTCTTCGGAAGCGCTTTTGGAAACGCCCAGGATTTTATAATAATCTTTGCTCATTATTTTAAATTTAAATTTTTATTTTCGGTTTTATTTTTAAGCGGCGCCGTTAGCCCGATTTTCAATTATCCTAAATTTTCGCCTAATTTAAATTTCTACCACTTCTTGGATTCTGTTTTTCGGAATCAAGCGCAAAAAATCGGAGGCGATTAGAATTTCGTAAACCAGATACGCGACCAAAGCGACAGCCCAGTAAAAAATGACCGCCACGCTCCGGACGAAAAAGAAAAATACCAAGACCCAGACCCCGAAGAATAAAATTCCGTATTGCGTCCGCCAGCCGTTTAAGACGTTCATTAAATAAGACCGGAAAACTCCGCTTAATGATTCATTGGCCGGAATAGCCATTCCCAGCCGGCTGCTTATTTGGCTCATCAATTGCGTTGTGGCCTGTCCGCGAAGCTGGCCCTGAACGGCGGGCGGCATGGTTTCAAATTGGACATTTCCTGAAAGCTGATAATCAACCATGCTTTTAATAAAATCGCCATAGGAGCCGTTAAGATTTATTTCGGGGTAAAGGCCGTTGATTATTTTAACCGAAACGCCGTAAAGACCGCCAAAAAAATACTGGGAAAGAGCCACGCTTTTTTGGGCGTTAGTCTGGGGGAAATAAAAAACCAAAAACACCAGAATGAGGGCAGTTGTAAGCTTGCTTAATTCTTTTTTGGCGACCCTGAAAAATCTTACCCTAACATTGTCGTCCAGCGATCTGCGGCCCTGGAGCTCGCCCAAAAACAAAAAAACCACAAGGATCGCGGCGGCAGTCAGGAAATAGTAATAATTCAAGCTTTGGTTCCTGAGATAGAACGGCAAAATAATGGCGATTATTTCCAAAATTAAAACAATCGAACGCCTGAAAAAATCTTCTCCCATTAAGACTTCGAAAATGGAAAAAACCATTAGCAAGGCGGTGGCGACTCCCGGCAGCCAAAAAACGGCCTTGCCGTCCAAGAAATCCAAAAAAGACCAAGACGAGAAAAAGGCGGCAAAAATTACCAGGATATCCAACCCCAAAATTTTATAGAAAGCCGCCGCTTTCGGAAAACGGGTTATGCTGCCGGCTTTGACTTGCTTAAGAAGGTTGCTGTTGTCCTGAAGCTTCATCTTGATTTTGATTATAGAACATTTGCCCTATTTTTTGAATTTCGTTGGACAAATCGGAAGTCTTTGATCTGATGTCTTCCAAATTATCGCTGTCTTTAGCTTTTTTGAGAGCTTCTATTTTTTCCTCAATAGAAGTTTTAACGTCAGCCGGAACTTTTTCGCCGGCGTCCTTCAGCGATTTTTCGGCGGTATAAACCAGACTTTCGGCCTGGTTTTTCGCCTCGATAAGCTCTTTTTTGGCGGCATCTTCGGAGGCGTGGGCCGCGGCTTCGTTCTTCAACTTTTCTATTTCTTCTTTAGACAAAGCCGTCGAGGCTTCGATTTTAACCGACTGGCTTTTTCCCGACGCCTTATCTTTGGCGGTTACATTTAAAATGCCATTAGCGTCGATGTCAAAAGTAACTTCAATCTGGGGAATGCCGCGCGGCGAAGGCGGAATGCCGTCTAAAATAAACCTCGCCAGCGTTTTGTTGTCGGCCGCCATCGGACGTTCTCCCTGCAAAATATGGATTTCAACCGAAGTCTGATTATCGCCGGCCGTCGAGAAAATCTGGGTCTTCGCCGTCGGCACGGTCGTGTTTTTGGGAATCATCGACGTTGCCACGCTACCCATTGTTTCAATGCTTAAACTTAAAGGCGTAACATCCAAAAGCAGAATGTCTTTGACGTCGCCCTGAAGTATTCCTCCTTCAATAGCCGCGCCCACCGCGACCACTTCGTCGGGATTAATTCCTTTGTGCGGCTCTTTTCCGAAAAGTTTTTTAACCGCTTCCTGCATCGCCGGCATCCGGGTCTGGCCGCCGACCAAAACGACTTCGTTGATGTCGGAAAGATTAAATCCGGCGCCCTTCGGAGCCTTGGCGGTTACCGTTTCTTTCGTTAAATCTATGGAACGTTTAATTAAGCCGCCAACCAGCTCTTCCAGTTTCGCGCGACTGATTTTCATCAAAAAGTGCTTCGGGCCGGAAGCGTCGGAGCTAATGTAGGGTAAATTAATTTCCGTTTCCATCGCGGTTGAAAGTTCGTGCTTGGCTTTTTCGGACGCCTCCTTAAGCCTTTGAAGCGCCAGCGGATCTTTGGAGATGTCTATCCCCTCCTGTTTTCTGTATTCGCCGACCAGATATTCGATTAAAAGTTTATCGAAATCATCGCCGCCCAAATGGGTGTCGCCGCCGGTCGACTTGACTTCAACAGTATCGTCGCCGACCTCCAAAACGGAAATATCGAAAGTTCCGCCGCCGAAATCGTAAACCACTATTTTTTCGTTTTTCTGCTTGTTCATTCCGTAAGCCAGGGCGGCCGCCGTCGGTTCGTTTAAAATTCGGCGGACTTTCAGTCCGGCTATTTCGCCGGCGTTTTTAGTCGCCTGCCTTTGGGAATCGTTAAAATAAGCCGGAACGGTAATAACCGCTTCGTCTATTTTTTGGCCAAGCTTGGCTTCGGCGTCGCTTTTCAGCTTCATTAAAATCATCGAAGAAATTTCTTCCGGGCTATACCACTTATCGCCCATCTTCACGTCAACGCCGCCCGAAACGGACGCTTTGATTTCGTAGGGCAGCCAGGCTTTATCGCGCTGGACTTCCGGGTCGTTAAACGACCGGCCAATTAAGCGCTTTATTGAATAAATGGTGTTCTTGGGATTGGTGACTGATTGTCTTTTTGCCAGAAGACCGACCAGTCTTTCGTTAGCCTTACTCAACGCGACTATCGAAGGCGTGGTGCGGTTGCCTTCGGTATTTTCCAAAATTCTCGGCTCGCCCGCTTCCGTGACGGCGACCGCCGAGTTGGTTGTTCCTAAATCTATGCCTATAATTTTTGCCATTTTATTTTTTTATTATTTATTTGACCTTTTATTATTTTATTTACCCTTCGACAATTTCACTCTCGCCGGCCTGATTATTTTTCCGTTCAATCGGTAGCCGGATTCTATTTCCTCCGCCACTGTTTGCGGCGGCCTGTTGGATTCTTCCTCGCCCAGCGATTCTGCTATTGAAGGATTAAACTTATCTCCCGGTTTGACACTTATCTTTTCCAGACCATATTTTTTCAAAACATCTTCCAGTTGAGTTTTTATCATATAAATTCCCTTCTCGACTTCGCCTTTTTTCTCGAGAGCCGCGAGTCCCAAATCAAAGCTGTCTATCGGCCCGATTAAGTCCCTTATTAAACTTTCGTTGCTGAATTTTATCATCTCCTCGAACCTTTGGGCTTCTTCTTTCTTGTGATTAATGAAGTCCGCTTTTGCCCTTTGCCATCCGGCAAGATAATCGGCGCAATCTTTTTTGAGCTTTTCCGCCTCTTCGCTTGTTATGTTTTGGACCGGTGCCTGCTTTTCCGGCTTGCCCTCCGAAATTTCAACGCTCGAACTTTGAGGCTGTGAATTATTTGTTTGTTTTTTATTTTCTTCTTCCATTTTTATTTAATTTTCTTTTTAATTTTATGATTATTTCGTGACCTTTTCGATTTTAATCCGGTTTTGCCGTTTTTTAAAGTTTCGGCCTTAATCCCCAATCCCTTGAAAACGCCGATAGCTTTTTGGTAATTCATCCTTTTGGGACCGACAGCCATAACCACCACATCCCTTCCTCCCGGCGAACGGTAACGGCTGCCGATAATCGCCAAATTTTCGTTTTTAACGAAAGGATTGTTTCGGCCGATAAAAACTTTCGGCCCGTCTTCGGAAAAGAAATCTCCGAAGCGGCTTATCTTTTCTTCAATAGATTCAAGCTCGCCGATTATTTCCGAAATATCGGAAACCGACCGCCCTTTCAGCCCCTCAACCAGGAATCGCAACCCTTCCTTTTTCGCCGCGCCGGCGTCTTTTTCGTAGCTTATCCCGAAGACTTTCAGCCCTTCGGAAAAAGTTCTGACAAAATCACCCATATCATCGGTTTCAAAGAAATTTCGGCAACGCTCGGCCAGGGAATTCCGCGAATCGCTTTCTGTGGAAATATCCGCGAAAAAACGGTAGCCGAGGTCGGTCGGCTGACGCCCC
This sequence comes from uncultured Candidatus Saccharibacteria bacterium, assembly GCA_964578705.1. Taxonomy (GTDB): domain Bacteria; phylum Patescibacteriota; class Minisyncoccia; order UBA6257; family 2-01-FULL-56-20; genus JAMDBA01. The sequence continues at coordinate 6,618 of CAZODS010000001.1, read as the reverse complement.
GCGGAATGGTGCGGCTGCTCCAAGAAACAGCGGCCGGTTAAGTAATTAAGCTCGGCGCGGATAGTCGCCGGCCCGACTCCGAAATCATATTTTTCATAAAGTTCCAACGAACTGATAGGCCGGCCAGATTTTATGAATTCCTTGACAGCCGCTTCTAAAATTTTTGACTTTCTGTCGTCCATCAAAGCCATTATAAGGCGATTGGCAGTCTAATGTCAAGAGTGCCAAAGAATAAAACTCTGAATCTGAATGTCTAATTTCGAAACGATAAAAATTTTGAATTTATAAAATTTTAATTTTAATAATTATTTCTGGTTTCGGATTTAGCGCTTCGAATCACTAAACTCTGCGACCAAAGACAAAAATAATAATTAACCGAAAGAAAAAGGGGTTCATTATGAACCCCTTAAAATAAATTCAGCTGGCGCAGAGA
>CAZODS010000001.1:3838-6085 GCA_964578705.1 uncultured Candidatus Saccharibacteria bacterium | reverse complement strand
AAAGAAAAAGGGGTTCATTATGAACCCCTTAAAATAAATTCAGCTGGCGCAGAGACCTCTCCCATTCGTGGATAATCGCCGCCGCCTGCCTGGTTGCCCTGATTTTCAGTTCATTCGGCGGTTCGTCGTAGCCTCCGTGATTATATTGCTTGTCCGTGGAACCGGAACTGATTATAGACAGCTGGCCGCCGGAAATTTTTTGGAAAACGTAGGTCTTGTGCAATACCCTGCTTTCCACTTTTATCCTTGGCCTTCCCTCGCTATCAGCGTCTTTGATAACGCTAACGACCTCGACTTCTGACATTATTCCTCCTTTGCCTGCCATCAGCGGGCTTGTATTTTATTTTCTAATTTTCTAATTAAAGGTTAACATATTTTAATATACCTGTCAAGTCGCGCGAATTATCCCAAAGGTATATAATTCGATTTATGAGTCAAGAAGATAGAGCTGATAATCTTATCAAACTGGCCGGAAGTTTAATCGGTAGCCCTTACAAATACGGCGCTTACCTGGAAAATCCGGCCGAAGAGCCGAGAGAGTTTGACTGTTCTTCTTTTGTTCAGTTTGTTTTTAAAAAAATCGGCGTTGATCTCCCCCGCTCCACCATTCTCCAGGCCGCCGCGTCCGGCGAAGAAATAAAAAATATTAAAGACGCATTGCCCGGCGATTTGATTTTTTTTGAAGGTGAACGCGGCCATTACCGCCACGACCTTTTTCCTGACAGAAAAATTTATATCGGGCACGTCGGAATTTACAGCGGGAACGGAAAAATAATCCACGCCACCGACAAAAAAGACTACTCCGGAGTCGTCGAAACTGATTTCCGGCCCGAAGACGCGGTCTTGATAAAAAGAGTGATTTCTTGAGCTTAACCATCAGATGACTTAAAATTATATTAATGAAGATTATCGGAGAAAAAATTCGCTGGATAGATATCACAATGCCGAATCAGCAGGACATCCATTTTTTGAAAAGCAATTTTCAAATCCACCCGATTATCCTGGAAGAATTACTCGGTCCCTCGGCGCGCTCCAAAGTAGAAGTATTTAACAACTACCTTTATCTTGTTTATTTTTTTCCCGCTTATAACAAACTGGAAAAAGCTTCTTATCAAAGCGAAGTCGATTTTGTCATCACTAAAAACGAAGTCATTACCGTTCACTACGAAAATTTCCCGCCGCTAGATGAATTCCGCCGCCAACTGGAAAACGAACACTTCCGCCAAAAAGTTTTTGACCAAACCTACCATTTGGCTTATTATCTATTGGAATCTTTCATCACCTATTTTGAACGCGAACAGCACCACATCTCGGAAAAAATCGAGGAGATCAGCCAGAAACTTTTTAAAGGTAAAGAAGAGCAGCTGCTTAGGGAAATTTCTTACGTAAAACGCGACATCGCCAATTACAGCATCATCGTCCATCTGCAGGAGTCGGTTTTAAAATCTCTAGCCGCCAAAACTCAGCCGTTCTGGCCGGAACACGGCCGCAATATCCAGGTATTTTTTGACGACCTTGTTGGCGACCAACTAAGGGTTTTAAACCAGATAAACAACATCCGCGAAATCGTCAACGGGCTGGAAGAAACAAACAGCCAGCTTTTAGCGAGCAAGACCAACAACGTTATGAAAACTTTTACCATTCTGGCTTTCCTCACTTTCCCGCTTATGCTTATCGCGGCGCTATTCGCGATGAGAACCGACTACACGCCAATAATCGGAACGCCGGGAGATTTTTGGATTATTTTGGGTGTTATGGCGGCGGCAATGGTAGTAATGTTCGCGTTTTTCAAAAATAAAAACTGGCTTTAAAAATATGAAAAAAGTGCGTTTGGGCTGGTCCGAATTTAATAGAGCGGTTTTGAAGCTAAGTAAAATCCTTAAAAAAAACCGCCAAATCAAAAATATTTACGGCATTCCCCGCGGCGGCTTGACGCTGGCGGTCAGCCTTTCCCACCGTTTGAACGTTCCTTTGGTTTTAAGCGAATCGGAAATTTCGCCGCAAACTCTTGTAGTTGACGATATTTACGATACCGGCAAAACAATTAATACCCTTTTTGACCGCCACAATTTGCGGCAGGCGGCATTTTGGTTCCGAAATCGCGAAACTCCCCCGCCCGAAAATTTCAACATAATTTCCTTAAGTTCGAAAAAATCAAGCGAATGGCTGGTTTTTCCCTGGGAAACCGACGAATCTGCGTTTTAAAATTGGCAGCGAGGAATAAATGATGGCAAAGTTATTATTTAG
>CAZODS010000001.1:0-3738 GCA_964578705.1 uncultured Candidatus Saccharibacteria bacterium | reverse complement strand
CCGAGCGAACCAATTTTATGAGTAAAACGAATAAAATGGAAATTCAAATTAAAGACACTTTAAGCGAAAAAAAGAAAATTTTACCGAAAAAAATCCGGCTCTTCGTTTGCGGTCCGACCGTTTACGATTTTTCCCATATCGGCCATGCCCGAACATATCTCGCCTTCGATGCTTTCACGCGTTATTTGCGGACTAAAAAATTCAAGGTTTTTTATCTCCAAAATATAACCGACATTGACGATAAAATAATCGACCGCGCCAAAAAAGAAGGCGTTGATCCGGGAGTTCTGGCTAAAAATTTTCAAAAAGCGTATTTCTCCGATATGAAAAAACTGAATATCAATTCGGTTAATAAATACGCTCCCGCGACAAAATACGTAAAAAAAATAATAAATCAGGTTGGCCGCTTAATGAAAAAAGGATACGCCTATAAAACTTCCAGTGGAATTTATTTCGAAATAAAAAAATTCAGAGATTACGGCGAACTTTCCCGGCAAAACCTGGAAGAGCTGCGAATAGGCTACCGCACGGAACTTGATCACACAAAGAAAGACCCTCTTGATTTCGCGCTATGGAAATTCCGGCCCGAAACGGAAAAAGGCTGGCCCTCGCCCTGGGGTCACGGCCGACCTGGATGGCACATCGAGGACACCGCCATTTCAGAGAAATTTTTCGGTCTGGATTACGAACTCCACGGCGGCGCCTCCGAACTGAAATTTCCCCATCACGAAGCGGAAATCGCCCAGGCCCGCGCCCTTTCGGGGAAGGAAGAATTCGTCAAAATCTGGATGCACACCGGGCTTCTTTTGGTCAACGGCAAAAAAATGGGAAAAAGTTTGGACAACTTCATAACCATCCGCGACTTTCTTAAACGCCACAACGCCGACGCCTTAAGGCTGATGGTTCTGAAATTCCACTACTCCTCCCCCTTTAATTACACCGAGGAGCTGGCGAAAGAAAACGAAAAAAATATCGATGACATAAAAATGTTTATGAAAAAACTGGAGATGGCGGCCAAAAACAGGAAATCACCGCGAAAAATAAATTCCGAAATAAATATTTTGAACCGCAAAAAAGAATGCGACGCGGCGCTCGCGAACGACTTTAATACCCCCCGGGCTTTTGCCGCAATTTCCAACCTCATTAATTCCGTTCAGCCGAAAATTTGGTCTCTTAACAAAACCGAAGCGAAGACCATTTTAAAATTCATCTCCAAGAGCTTTAGAATGTTCGGCTTTTACTTCAAACCGCCGGTAATTCCCGTTTCTATCCAAAAAATAGCCCAAAACAGGGAGTTATCCCGAGCTCATAAACAGTTTATTCGAGCCGACGCCTTGAGAAAAAAAATAAATGGCTTAGGATACATATTAGAAGACACGCCGATAGGAACTTTTTTATGGCCAAGCCAATCACAAAAAAACAATCAACAAGATTAAGACTTCCTCCCCAAAGTATTGAAGCGGAGGAGTCCGTTTTAGGTTCTCTTTTAATCGATAAAGACGCCATCCATAAGGTCGTCGATCTCTTAACGCCGGAAGATTTTTATAAACCGACAAGCGAAAAAATTTATTCGGCAATTATCGATTTAACCAAAAAAAACCAGCCGATAGACATTGTCAGTCTGACCAACCGGCTCAAAGAAAAAGGAGGGTTTAAGGACGTGGGCGGTTCGGCTTACTTGGCCGAGCTCGCTAATAGCGTTCCCAGCGCGACAAATATCGAAAGCTACGCGAAAATAGTCAAAGAAAAAAAGATATTAAGAGACTTGATAAGCGCTTCGGCCGCCATCAGCGACAGCGCCTTTTCTTCGGAGAAGGACACCGAAACAATCCTCGATGAAGTCGAACAAAAAATTTTAAACATTTCCCAAAGGTCTTTACCCAGAAACCTCATTGCCGTTAAAGATGAACTTAAGCAATTCTGGGAACGGCTAGAGAGCCTCCAAGGTCAAGGATTAAGAGGCATACCCACCGGATTTATTGACCTCGACAAGAAACTTTCAGGATTGCAAAAATCCAACCTGATCGTTTTGGGCGCGAGGCCATCTTTGGGAAAAACTTCATTGGTTTTGGATATCGCCCGGCAGTCGGCGATACAAAGCGGTTTGCCCATCGGTTTGTTTTCGCTGGAAATGAGCCGCGAACAAATTATCGACCGCTTGGTTTCCGCTACCGCCAACGTTCCACTTTGGAAAATTATGGGCGGCAGCAAAATAGGAGAAGAATCTGACGACTGGGGGCGCATTCAGCGAGCGCTCGACGAACTTTCAAAAGCTAAAATATTTATTGATGACACGCCGTCTCCAACCGTCAACCAAATCCGTTCGATGGCAAGGCAAATGCAAGCCAAACACGGCTTGGGGCTTTTAATCGTCGATTACCTTCAGTTAATCCAATCGAAAATAAATTCTGATAACACCGTTTCGCAGTTTACCGAGATTTCCCGCGGCTTAAAAAGCCTGGCGCGCGAATTAAATATTCCCGTCATCGCGGTTTCCCAATTAAACCGGCTGGTAGACCAGCGCGATATTAAAAAACCCCGCCTTTCCGACCTCAGGGAAACGGGCGCCATCGAGCAGGACGCCGACATTGTTTTATTTATTTACAAAGAAGGCCGCGGAGCGGACGCGCCGACCGAAGAACAAAATATCACAGAAATCAGTATCGCCAAACACAGGAACGGCCCGGTCGGCGAAATAAAATTGCTATTCAACCCTGAGTTCGCCAGTTTCAGGAATTTGGACAAAACTCACCAAGATGATCCATTTGCCTGAACCGGTTAAAAATTTCATCGCGAAATTTTCGCGGCTACCCTCTATCGGACCGCGCCAGGCAACCCGGCTTTCTTTTTATTTAATTAATCAGGGCAAAAACGAGATTAAAGAAATCGGCGCCGCGGTTTTGGGACTGGATAAAATAAAAATCTGCGGGCGGTGTTATTTTATCCACCAAAACGAAGGCGCGCTTTGCGATGTCTGCGAAGATAAAAACCGGAACCAAAGAACTATTGCTGTCGTTGAAAAAGAAACCGATTTGCTTTCGCTGGAGAATACCGGAAAGTTCGGCGGACGCTATCTGGTTATCGGCCAGATGCCCAGAAGCGGCATATTGGAAGATTGGCAAAAAAAGCGACTGGAAAATTTTAAGGAATCAATCAAAAGAGAATTGAACGGCAAAGCCGACGAAATAATCCTGGCGCTCAATCCAAGCCGTTATGGAGATTTTAACGCCTCCATATTGCTTAAAGAGCTAAAACCCTACGCCGCCAAAATATCGCGGCTCGGCCGGGGACTTCCCATCGGCAGCGAAATAGAATTCGCCGACGAAGAAACTCTTGGCGAAGCTCTTAAAAACAGAAATTAAACAACATTCCAACATTCTGCAGAATGTTGGAATGTTGTAAAACTAAAACCCCGCCTATCTATAGTGCGGGGTTTTGTTGGCTAAACAAATATTATCTATTTCAGCAAGTTAGACAATTGATTCAGGATATTTGTCAGCTGGTCCAAAATATTAGCGGTCAGCGCGGCGCTTTCTGGCGCCAGGCTAGCAACAACGGCGTTGCCGCTTGTCATAGGCGGTAAATTAGCTGGATAAGGATTCGGACCCAAATTCGTTCTCGTGCCGTCGCTCCAATTATATGACCTCAGAACGCTATTCGCGATAATCTGGCTATTTGAATAAGAAGGCTTCACATTAATACCATTAATAGTCGTATTGGCGTAAATGTAAATAACCA